>JAEMRL010000181.1 GCA_016463385.1 Thermoleophilia bacterium | reverse complement strand
CTTCGGGTACATGGTGAGGCCGCCCGCAAGGGTGAGCCGCCCGACGCGCCCGCCGAATTCCCCGAACCAGATGTCGCCTCGCGCGTCGGCCGCGATGTAGTGGATCTGGCCGACGCCGGGCAGGGGGAACGTCGCGGCGAGCCCGTCGGGGCTCACGCGAGTGAGGCCGGCGGAGGCGAACCAGACGGCTCCGTCCGGAGCGACTGCCAGCGGCCCGTCAGGCGCGACCCGGGGGATCGCCGGAGCGGCCGCGACGGGGGCCGTGAGGGCCGTCCCGGCGGCGGCCACGACCAAGGCGAGCCGCAGGGCCGACCTGCGGAACCTCGAGCTGCCGTTCACCGTTGCACCCCCGGGGAGGGCGACCTGACACCCGGACGGTATGCGCTCGGGAGGGTTCTGCCATGAGGTTGCGCCCCCTGCCGCCTCAGTACATGCCCGCAGCCGTCATCATCGCGCCGGCATCACGCCCCGGCCGGCTGGGAACGGACCCCGACTCCCTCGATCACGGTGGCGACGCGCGTCGCGATCTCATGCCGCCCGGGGTGGTCCCCCCGCCGGGCGAGCGCCTCGAGGAGGGGCGCATGGAGGAGGTCGGCGATCCGGACCAGGGCGTCCCGCCGCCGGGAGGCGCCGATCGCCGGGTCGGCGCGGAGGATCGACGTCAGCCGGTCCCGGCGCGGGTCGAGGACGCTCTCCCACAGCGCATCCGACAGCTCCGGGCTGAACGCGCTCTCGAAGAGCACCGACCGCAGGAAGGCGCTGTGCCGCCCTCGGAGCAGGGCCTCGTGATCGTCATCGAGCGCGTGCGTCAGCGCCTCCACGGTCGAGGACGTCGCCGGCGGCTCCACCGCCACCCCCGCGTCGGCGATCGCCGCGACGAGGATGCTCGTGTGGTTGGGCCACCGCAGGTAGACGCTCGGCTTGCCCACGGCCGCGCGCTGCGCGATCGCCGACACCGACGAGCCCCGGACCCCGTGCTCCGCGACGAGGGACTGCGCGGCCTCGAGCACCCGGCGGTCGAGGTTCGCGTCCCTCTTCCGCCCCCGTACCGGGGGCTCGGCCCCTTCCGGGCCCGTGACCTCACCCACTCCACCCCTCCTCGTCGACGAACGGAGGGGAGCCTACCCCGTTGGGCGCAACCGAATCACGCGCAACCTACGTCCGCCGAAGATGCTCCGCGAGGGTCCGGAGCCGGGTGCGCAGGTCGGCGAACCCCTCCGGATCCAGGCCGGTCGCGCTCGCGACCACCCGGGGCATGCGTTCGACCGAGGCCCGGAGATCGCGCCCCGCGGCGGTGAGGGTGATCTCGACCGACCGCTCGTCGTCGGAGCGCCGGCGGCGGTCGATCAGCCCGAGAGCCTCCAGTCGCTTGAGCAGCGGCGAGACGGTGCCCGAGTCGAGGTGCAGGCGCTCGCCGATGTCGCCCACCCGAACCGGCTCCTCCTCCCAGAGGGTCAGCATCACCAGGTACTGGGGGAACGTGAGGTCGACCTCCGCCAGCAGCGGCCGGTACGCGGCGGTCACCGCGCGCGACGCCGCGTAGAGGGCGAAGCAGAGCTGCTCGTCGAGACCGAGGCCGATCTTGTCGATTTCCTGCACCGGGGCAGTCTGACGGCGGACGGCCCGACCGCAATCCCATCGGTCGGGAGGGGACCTCAAGATTTCCAGAAGCGTGTCGTCCCGTCGCGCGGCCCGTCCGGATCGCCACCTCATGCCCCCCTCGGACGGGGGACCCGGGCGCCGTGGCGCCCGGTATGCCGGAGCCGGGAATCGAACCCGGACGCCCGAAGGCGGAGGATTTTAAGTCCCCTGCGTCTGCCAGTTCCGCCACTCCGGCCGGGGTGAGGAGCGCTCAGCGCCCGAAGCTGGCAGCCCCGGGGGTGCGGTCGACCGACGCGAGGCGGTTGCTCTCGATCGCCCTCGCCCAGCCCTCGGGGAGAATCGGCCACCGGTCGAGGATCTCGGCGTGGCGGAAGTGGCGCATGTTCGCGCCCGTCGCCTGGATCGTTCGGCGGCCGCCCATGACGTCCCCTCCATCGGGGACGGCCCCGGACGGCGAACCGGACTGCGTCGTGCTCATGCCGGAAGTCTAAGGAACGATCGTCACGAGCGGAACAGGCCGTTCGAGGGGTCGAGGGCGTGGAGGACGACCCCGTCGAGCAGGTCCCTCTCGCTCACGGTCATCGCGTCGAGGCCGGCCTCCTCAAGCACCGCCGTAGCGATGACGGCTCCCGCCACGATCACCCCGGCGCGCGCCGGCTCGAGGCCGGGGGTGGCGGCGCGGACCTCGGTGGACACCCCCGCGAGGGCGCCCGTGATCCGCCGGATCACCTCCAGAGGAAGGCGATGGCCGTCCACCCGCCGGGGGTCGTACGCGCCGAGGTCGATGGCGGCCAGCGTGGTGATCGTCCCGGCCACCCCCACGGCGGGCGCGGGCCCGCCGATCTCATCGAGGGCGCCGCGGACGAGGGCGCCCGCCTCCTCCCGCAGCGCGGCCAGCTCTGCCGGCGCGGGCGGATCGGAGGCGATGTGGCGCTCGGTCTGACGGACGGCGCCGAGCTGCAGGCTCACCGCCCCCTCCGGCCCACCGGCCCCTCCGCGCACGAGCTCGGTGCTGGCGCCGCCGATGTCGATCACCATGATCTCGCCGGAGCCGCCCGCGCCGAGGCGCGCGCCCGCGAACGAGCAGAGCGCCTCCTCCTCTCCGCCCAGCACGGTCAGCTCCGCGCCGAGGCGCGCCTCCAGGATGCGCGCCACGCGGTCGCGGTTCGGGGCGTCGCGGATCGCGCTGGTGCCGACGGCGATCACACGGTCGGGGCCGAAGCGGGCGGTCGGCCCGGCGTAGTCCGCCAGGCAGGCGTCGAGACGGTCCAGCGCATCCTCGGCCAGCGATCCGTCGGCGGCCGCGCCGCGGCGGAGCGCCGTGACCGTACTGCGCCGCTCGCCGCGCGGCCCCGCGGGATCGACGCCGTCGCAGAGGAAGAGCCGGACCGAATTCGAGCCGAGGTCGACCACCGCGATCCGCGGAACGGGCCGGCTCACCTGCCCAGGTAGCGCAGGGGCGCCCGCAGCACGGCGAGAGCCTCCGACGCGCTGCGCGCGAGCAGGGCGGCAGCGGCGGCCCGCCGCTGCAACGCCGTGATGGACGCCTGCAGCTCGGCCTGGCGCTCGGGAAGATGGGCCAGCGAGGCGCTCAGGCGGTCGGTCTCCGCCGCGAGCTCGGCGGCGGCGGCGGTCGCGCGCCGCTGGGCGGAGCGGACGGCCCGCCAGAGGCGCAGACCGGCGATGCCGGCGATCGCCAGCCCGGCGAGCACCAGCACCCCGAGGGCGATGGCCGAGAGGCCGACCGCGTTGTCCACGATGAAGTCCACACGACGAGTATCGCACCCGGAGTATCGTTGGGACCCGGATGGTCCCGACCGGTCAGATCGACTCCTGGAGCCTCCCTCGGGTCGCGGAGGGGGCGGAGTTCGTGCCGCTGGAGGATCTCCGCGGCGCGCCCCACTTCGTGGTGGACGGCGTGCCGCTGCCGGGGACCGCGCTCTCCCTGTCGCACCGGCCGGGCGGCGGGACGCCCGCCGGACTGCGCGACGACACGAGCGCCCTGATCGTCGACCGCTACCTCGACGCCGGGGCGTCCGGAGATGCGGTGTGGGCCGTGACCAACGACCACTACGACGAGGACGGGCTCTTCGGCATCTGGATGCTGCTGGAGCAGCCGGCCAAGGGATCGCCGGCGCGCGCGCTGGCGATCGCCGCCTCCGAGGCGGGCGACTTCTCGACCTGGACCGATCCCTGGGCCCCGCGTGTCGCCATCGCGGCGATGGCGATGGCCGAGCGGGCGACGACGCCGTTCCCCGAGGTCGGCCGCGCGCTCGCGCGCGCAGGCGGCCGCGACCCCGCCGGCCTGCTCTACCGCGCCATCCTCCCGCGCACCGGGGGCCTGCTGGCCGACCCCGAGCGGTACCGGTTCCTCTGGAGGGACGAATGGGAGCGGGTGGAGGCCGACATCGCCCTGCTCGACACCGGCGGAGCGACGATCGAGGACGAACCCGCGGCCGACCTGGCGATCCTGGGGACGCCCCGGCCGCTGCACCCGATGGCGGTGTACCCGCGCACGCGGCGCACCCGTGTCCTGACCGTGATCCCCGACGGGACGCTCGTTCTCGCGCACCGCTACGAGACCTGGATCGAGTACGTCTCGCGCGACCTCCCGCCCCGCGTCGATCTGACGCCCCTGGCGGAGGACCTCCAGCGCCGGGAGACGCGGCCGGGGCGCTGGCTGTTCGAGGGCGTCCAGGTGATCATGCCGCGGCTCTACCTCGCCGGGGGCGCCGCCGGCGCCCCCGGGCCGGCACCGTCGTCGATCCCGGCGGAGCGCCTGGTGGCCGACCTGATCGCGTTCCTGGAGGCCTCATGAGCCGGCTGGCCTGGGTGGACGTGTTCGCCGCCGAGGCGATGACCGGCAACCCGCTGGCGGTGGTGCTCGACGCCGGCACATGGACGGCCGCCCGCATGCAGGCCTTCGCCGCCGAGCTCGGCATCTCGGAGACCACCTTCGTCCTCGACGCCCGCGAGGGCGGCGACCACCGGGTGAGGATCTTCACCCCGGTGCGCGAGCTGCCGATGGCGGGCCACCCGGTCATCGGGACCGCATGGGTGCTGCGCGCCGCGGGGCAGATCGGCGAGCACGCGGTGCTGGAGACCGACGCGGGGGCGCTGGCGGTGCGCGTGCGCGGAAGCGTGGCCACGATGGACCAGGCGCCCCCGGAGGCGGGCGCGGAGGTCGACGCGGAGGAGGCCGCCCGGGCCGCGGGCGTGCGCCTGGCCGACGGCGCCCCCGCGGCGCGGATCTGGAGCACCGGGGTCCCCCAGCTGATGCTGCCGGCCGACCTCGACTCGCTGGAGACGGCGCGGCCCGACCACGACGCGCTCCGGGCGCTCGGCGAGCGCGACGGCTGGGTGGGGGTCAGCGTCTACGCCATCACCGGCAGCCGCGACGACCGCCTGCTCGCACGCGTGCGCCACTTCGCCCCGCTGCTCGGCGTGCCCGAGGATCCGGTCACGGGATCGGCCGCGGGCGCGCTCGGCGCGTGCCTCGCGGCGCACGGGATGTCGTCGGGCGACGATCTGGAGCTGGTGGTGACCCAGGGCGCCGGAGGCGGCCGCGGCGGCGAGGTCGCCGTGCGCGTGCGCTCGGCCGGTGGCGTGCCGTCGCGGGTGCGCGTGGGCGGGCGCGTGGTGCCGCTCTTCGAGGGCCACACGCTGGATCCGTGATCCGGGCCGGCGGGTAGTCTCAGATGACCGGCGACGGTCGGAGGTACGGGGACATGGGCGATGACGACGAGGCGCGCGCGAAGGTCCGGCGACTGCTGCTGTCGGGCGACAACACGCTGAAGAACCGCGACGACCCGGCGAGCGCCGAGAGGGCGCGGGCCCGCTTCCAGGAGGCCCTCGCCGTGGCCGAGGACGCCGGGCTCGGCGAGGACATACTGCTGATCATCCGCCGCCGGCTCGCGCCCGGCGACGCCGGCCCCGCGTGACCCCCTGACGGCCGGGCGGACCACCGCGGGCCCCCCGGGCCCGCCCCTCTCGCAGCGGCGCCTGCGCTTCGTGCTCGGCAAGGGCGGGGTCGGCAAGAGCACCGTCGCGGCCGCGC
>JAEMRL010000180.1:5143-5662 GCA_016463385.1 Thermoleophilia bacterium | reverse complement strand
TCGTGTAGGCCAGCCATCCGCCGAGGACGACGGCCAGGCTGATCGCGACGATGAACCGGAGGCGGGAGCGCACGGCCGGCTATCCCTTGCGGAACGTCAGCGCGGCCGAGCTGCCGCTCTCGAGGACCTTCGTGGCGAGAACCGTGACGCGGTAGCGGCCCTCTGGCTTCGGGACGGCGATCGTGGCGCGCCCCGCGGCCGTGATGCGGGCCTTCCTGGCGACGATCCAGCGGAACGAGTCGAGGTTGAAGCGCTCGAGCTGGGCCTTGCCCGCCCGCGCGGGCACCACCTTCACGGCGATCGACCGCTCGCCCTTGCGCGTGATCGTCACCTTCGGCGACACCGGGACGTCGAGGGTCGGGCTGATCCCGTCACCGAGACGGGCCCGCAGGGATGCCGTGGCCTTCAGCGCGGGCGTGGCGACGCGGAAGCTGCCGTCGGCGGCCAGCGTCGTGGAGGCGACCGGCGTCCACGCGCCGGCGGCGAACGCCTCGATGGTGACCGGGGTGCCGGGCGCGC
>JAEMRL010000180.1:1092-5133 GCA_016463385.1 Thermoleophilia bacterium | reverse complement strand
CGCCGCCCGGGGCGACACCGCGCACGGTCGCCGCCTTGCCGGCCAGGACCGTCTTCGGCCCCTGGAGGCTGAGCGTCGACACCACGAGGGTCCCCCGCATGAACGCGTGGAACGTGCAGTGGTAGGCGTAGGAGCCCGCGGTGGCCGGAGCCGTCAGCTCGAACCTCCCCTTCGTCTCCAGCGTCCCCGAGTCGAACGAGGCGTCGTCCGCCGTCACGGTGTGCGGGTTGATGCCGACGTTGGTCCAGACCAGGTGCTGTCCCGGCGCCACGACCACCGGCTCGGGCAGGTAGCCGGCGTCGTTGATCGTCACCTCTCCGCCGGCCGACGCCGCGCCTCCGGGATGGGTCACCTGGCCGAGGATGGGGGCCGCGCCGGCGAGCGTCGCGGCCGTTGCGATCGAGGTCGCGACCATTGCTCGTCTGTTCATCTGTCCACCTTGAAGAGTCCGATCATTCCGTTGTTCATGTGGGACTCCACGTGGCAGTGGTAGTACCAGGTGCCCGGGGCGTCCTCGGTCCACTTCACCCGGAAGGACTCGCCCGGCCCGATGGTGCGGGTGTCCTCGGGCACCTTCGCGTCGTTCAGCCAGCGGTGGCCGTGGACGTGGAAGGTGTGGAAGTTGTCGCCGAGCGAGATCACGTTCCACTCGACGGTCTCGCCGACCCTGGCGCGGAACGTCGGCGTGTTGCCGATGAACGCCCGGCCGTTGATCGTGTCGTAGCCGATGGTGTTCTCGAACGCGACGATGAAGCGCCGGTCCGGCGGCTTCTCGTTCTTGCGCAGGATCGCGATCGCTCCGTACAGGCCCTTCGGGATCCCGTCGTGCATGCCCTTGCTGTGGTCGTGGTACGGCCACACCCCGGCGCTCTGGGGGCCCGCCGTCAAGCGGTAGGTGAACGACTTGCCCACGGGAACGTTGCCGCCGCGGCCGGAGATCCCGGGGATGAACGCCCCGTCGCTGCCGAGGCCGTAGAAGAACGCGTGGAAGTGCATCGAGTGCGGCAGCTTGTAGACCTGGTCGTCGTTCTTGAAGTGGACCAGCACCTTGTCGCCGACTCGGGCCTCGATCAGCGGACCGGGGATGCCGTCGTTGTCGCCCGAGGCCGACGTGTTGGCCAGGGGCTTCGCCCAGTTGCGGGTGTAGGCCCGGTAGACGATGGCCGTCAGCGTGCGCTGCCCGATCGGGACCTCGCGACCCATCACCGGATCCAGGCCGTTCGGCGCGACGTCCCAGGGGACGTTCACGGCCTTGATCCAGTACTCCCGCACCGTGCCTGCCTTCTGGTCGGAGAGCTTCGACGCCGCCGCCGCCGCCGGCGCCTCGGGCGCGAACGCGGCCTTCCGCGCCGCGGCCAGCACGGCCGGATCGGCCTGCGGGCCCGGGGCCGGCGCGTGCTCGTGGGTCGCATCCGTGGCCGCGGGGGCGGCGGCCACGGGGGGCTCGCCTCCCGACGTCGTCTGGCCCACGAGCGGGACCGCTCCCGCCACGCCTGCCGCGAGGGCGATCCCTGCGGCGACCATCACGCGGCGGCTCACCGGCGGTTCCGGGGCGCGGGGGGCGTCGCCGGCCACGGGATCCCGGGCGGTCGCGAAGGTCGGCGTGTCGGGCGCATCGGTCCCCCGGTTCGACGTCGTGGCATCCGCTCCGGCGCTCCCGCGAGAGTGGTGCGCGGGCACCCGGAGGCCTTCTGATCATCAGGAGCCGCCCGGCGGCCGTCAAGGGGTGTCGGCCGAAATATTCATCTCACGATGCACAGAGCGCGCGTTATGGGGGCGTTACTGCGGCGTTATCCCGCAGAATCAGCAGTATCAGGCATGCCACGATCTAAAAAACTGGCAATTGGGTCTTGCACCGACTGTTACGACCGGGTTAGCGTCCGGTGAAGTTCGTGCCGTTGGACACAAGGGGAGGTGCCCGTGGATCGGAGATTGGTCGCGCTGGCCGCCGCGGTGCCGGTGGTGGCGGCGGGCGCGTTCGCGCTCAACGTCGCGACCGGCGACTCGGTCGCGCAGAAGAGCGTGACGCCCGACTACATCGAGGGGACGGTCACCTCCGGGAAGGACACGGCGGAGGCCGGTGTGTGGGTCATCGCCGAGGGCAAGCCGGGCAACAAGCTCATGCGGAAGATCGTGGTCACCAACCGCAGGGGCGAGTTCGTGCTGCCCGAGATGCCCGACGCGCGGTGGTCGGTGTGGGTCCGCGGCTACGGCCTGCTCGACTCGGAGAAGACCTCGGCGCGCCCTGGCGCGGACCTGTCGATCAGCGTCAGGAAGGCCCGGACGCCGGTCCAGGCGGCGAGGACGTACCCCGCCAACTACTGGCTGTCGATGCTGAACCTGCCCTCCAACGTCGCGACGCCGTCCGGGATGAGCGGCATGAAGCTCGGCTGCATGCTGTGCCACCAGGTCGGCATCAAGAGCACTCGCTCACTGGTGACGCGGGAGGCGTATGACGCCGGCACCAAGAAGGCCGGCACCATGCACGCGATCAGCCTGGGTCTCGGCCGCGACGCGCTGCTCGACTCGCTGGCCGACTGGTCGCAGCGGATCGCCAAGGGGGAGACGCCGAAGTCCAGCCCGCCGCGCCCGACGGGCATGGAGCGCAACGTCGTCATCACCCAGTGGAACTGGGGCGACAAGTGGGCCTACGCCCACGACGAGATCGCCACGGACAAGAACAACCCGCGTCGCAACGCCGACGGGAAGGTCTGGGGCGTCGACATCGGCAACGACCGCCTCCTGTGGGTCGACCCGAAGACCAACACCACCGGTGAGATCAAGGTCCCGACGCGCAACGGCTACAACACCTCATGGTGCGAGGCCACCAGCGGGCCGGGCCGTCCGGCGGGCTCGGGCGGCTTCCAGACGCTCGGCTGCCCGGCCACGGCCGTGGGCGGCGTGAGCGCCTACGTCGGCAAGTACCACAACCCGGCGAACCCCCACAACCCGATGATGGACGCGAAGGGGAACGTCTGGATCACCACGCAGATCCGCCGCGAGTGGGCCGAGGACATCCCGGCTCACTGCCAGGCCGCTCCCGGCATCGCCGGCCGCAGCCACCACCGTCAGCTGGGCTACTACGACCCGAAGGCGAAGAAGTTCAACCTGATCGACACCTGCTTCGGGACGCACCACCTCCAGTTCGACAAGAACGGGGTGCTCTGGACGAGCGGTGACTCGACCGTGTTCGGCTGGTTCGACCCGAGCAAGTACGACCCCGCGCGGCCCGAGACGGAGGCCACAGCCCAGGGCTTCGCCGAGGTCAAGGTCGACACGATCGGCGACGGCGTGATGGACAAGCCGATCGTCGGCTTCAACTACGGGGTCATCCCCAACCACGTGGACGGCAGCGTCTGGTCGGCGCAGCCGAGCACGCCGGGGCAGATCATCCGGTACGAGCCCACGACCGGGAAGTTCGAGCAGTACATCCCGCCGGTGCCGGGCAAGGGCCCGCGCGGCGTGGACGTCGACTCGAAGGGCATCATCTGGGCCGCGATGGGCGGCTCCGGCCACCTCGGCAGGTTCGATCGCTCCAAGTGCACGCAGACCTGGGGCGACGGCACGCAGTGCGCCGCGGGCTGGACGTTCTACAAGCCGCCGGGCCCGATGATGGCGCAGTCCACCCCGGGCGAGGGCACGAGCGCCGACCTGCATTACTACATCTGGGTCGACCGCTTCAACGCGAGCGGCCTGGGCAAGGACACGGTCATCCTCAACGGGACGAACTCGGACTCGCTCCAGATCTTCATCCCCAGCACCAAGAAGTGGATCACGATGCGCGTCCCGTACCCGCTGAACGCGTACCAGCGGGGCCTCGACGGCCGCATCGACGACCCGGAGACCGGCTGGAAGGGCCGCGGCCTGTGGTTCAACGACGGCCTCGACCCGGTCATCCACAACGAGGTCCAGCACGGCTGGCTCGGCCACGCGCAGTTCCGGCCGGACCCGCTCTCCCGGTAACCCACGACGGCAGTGCCCCGCCCTCCGGAGACGGAGGGCGGGGTCGCTCCCCCTCGGCGCGCGGCGCGATGCCGGAGG
>JAEMRL010000180.1:0-1082 GCA_016463385.1 Thermoleophilia bacterium | reverse complement strand
GTGGAGGTGCAGCGATGACGACGTCCCGACACGCCGGTCGATCGGTGGCCCGTCGCCCGGACCCGAATGCCGCGTCGCTGGTCGCGGCGCTCCGCTCGCGTGCCGAGGACATCCGCCTGGCCGAGCTCGCACGGGCGGAGGGTTGCTGGGAGCGCATGTGCCCCGACGACCGCCGCCGCCTCGAGGCGCTCACCCTCAGTCTCGTCGGCGCCCTCCTCGACCAGCCGACCGCGCTCCTCCAGTCGGCCGAGGGCGAGCACACCCCCCACCTCGAGAGCGCCCGGTACCTCTTCGGGCTCGAGACCTGAACTAGCGGCGGGCGGGCTCCGTGGCGGCGGGATCGCGCAGGCGATCGAGCAGCGCGCGAGTCTCGCTCGACGGCGCCAGGCCGATGGCCTCGAGGGCCTCCACGCACTCCAGGTAGATCGGCACGGCCGCCGAGGCGCCGGCCGTCGCGGCCGTCGCGCGCATGAGGAGGCGCCAGCCGTCCTCGCGGTAGGGGTCGTCCGAGACCGACGCCCGGGCGATGGCGAGCGCCTCCTGGGCGTCTCCGGCCTCCAGCAGCAGGCCGGCGTACTCGCGCCGCGCCTCGGACACCGATGCCGCGAGGGCCTCGCGGTGCCGCCTGTCGGTCGTCCCGTGTCCGGGGATCAGGGGGCCGCGCCCCGCGATGTCGAGCGCGGCCGCGAGGGTCGCCCTGCGCGCCGGGCCGACCTCGCGCCGTGCGCGCGCGAGCATGTCCTCGAGGAGCTGGTCCTCGGTGACCACCGCACCCGGCGGGCTCCAGCGCAGCCTGTCGCCGTCGGAGACCAGCGCCACGCCCTCGGGCGCGATGCGGCGCAGGCGGTGGATCAGCTGACGGAGGTAGTTCGCGGCGTCGACGCTGTCGTCCCCGACCTGCTCGGCGAGCGCGGCGCGCGAGAGCCCGGCGTCCCCGGCGCGCGCGACGCCGGCCGCGACCTCGAGCGCCCGCAGGGGGGCGATGGCCATCTCGACGCCGTCCACCTCGACCCGCGGCCGCCCGAGCGTCCCCAGCAGAATCCGGATCCGGCCGGGGTCGTCACCAGCTCGGGCCGGAGCCG
>JAEMRL010000179.1 GCA_016463385.1 Thermoleophilia bacterium | reverse complement strand
GGAGGCCGACCTCACCCAGCCGCTGGTCCTCGCGCTCGGCGCCGAGAGGCTCGGCCTCGGGCCGGCGCTCGAGGGCTTGTCGGACGGCCGCGACGTGATCCGCGTGACCATCCCCCAGGCGGCCGGGGCGGAGTCGCTCAACGTCGCCGCCGCCGGCGCGGCGCTGCTCGCCGAGGTCGTGCGCCAGCGTGCGCTCGCGCCGCCCCCCGCGGAGGGCGGCGTCTCGGATAGCCTGCCGGGTCGATGACCGACCCGGACCTCGCGAACATCCAGGAGCGGGCCCTCGCGGAGATCCGCGCGGCCGCCACGCTCGCCGAGCTCGAGGCGGCGCGCGTCGCCCACACCGGGCGGCGCAGCCCGCTGGCGGAGACGCTCGCCGGCATCGGCGGCCTGCCGCCCGACCGGCGCGGCGTGGTCGGGAAGGCGGCCAACCTGGCACGGCGCGCGGTGGAGCAGGCCCTTGCGACCCGCACCGAGGAGCTCGAGGCCGAGGAGATGGGCGCGGCCCTCGAGCGCGACGCCACCGATGTCACGCTGCCGGGCGATCCCCACCCGCTGGGTGCCCTGCACCCGATCACCCAGGTGCGCCAGGAGATGGAGGACATCCTCCTGGCGCTCGGCTACCGGATCTCCGACGGCCCCGAGGTCGAGACCGAGTGGCACAACTTCACCGCGCTCAACACGCCCGCCGGCCATCCGGCGCGCTCGCCGAGCGACACCTTCTTCGTCGACGGCCGCCCCGACCGCATGCTCCGCACCCAGACCTCCCCGGTCCAGGTGCGCGAGATGCAGCAGTCGCAGCCGCCGATCTACCTCGTCGCGCCCGGGGTGGTCTACCGCCGCGACGACATCGACGCGACCCACAGCCCGATGTTCCACCAGATGGAGGGCCTGGCGGTCGACGAGGGCCTGACGATGGCCCACCTCAAGGGCACGATGCTCCACTTCTTCCGCGAGCTGCTCGGGTCGGAGCGCGAGATCCTGCTGCAGCCGCACTTCTTCCCGTTCACCGAGCCCTCGGTGGACGTCCAGGTGTCCTACATCGACAAGAACGGCCGCCCGGCCTGGCTCGAGCTGGCCGGCGCGGGGATGGTCGATCCGAACGTCCTCGAGTCGTGCGGCATCGACTCGGAGCGCTACACGGGGTTCGCGTTCGGCTGCGGCCTCGACCGGATCGCGATGATCCGCTTCGGGGTGCCCGACCTGCGGCTCTTCTTCGAGAACGACCTGCGCTTCCTGGAGCAGTTCGCATGAAGGTCCCCATGTCGTGGCTCGCCGACCACGTCGACGCGGGGCTCGCACCGGATGCGCTGGCGCGCCGGCTGTCGGGCAGCGGCACCCTGGTGGAGGCGATCCACGCCATCGGCGTCCCCGAGGCCGACGGCAACCTGGCGGCGTTCCGCGTCGGCCGCGTGCTGAGCGCCGAGCAGCACCCGAACGCCGACCGCCTGCGCGTCTGCACGGTCGACCTCGGCGATCGGGAGCCCGCGACCATCGTCTGCGGCGCGCCCAACGTGGCGGCCGGCCAGACCGTCGCCGTCGCCCTCCCCGGGGCGCTGCTGCCAGGGGCGGAGAAGCCGCTCGGGGTCGCGAAGCTGCGGGGCGTGGAGAGCCGCGGGATGATCCTGTCGGCCACCGAGCTCGCCCTCGGCGCCGACTCGTCGGGGATCATGGAGCTCGATGAGGGCCCCGCCCCCGGCACCCCGCTCGCCGAGGTGCTGCCGATCTCCGAGACCGTGCTCGAGCTGGAGATCACCTCCAACCGGCCGGACTGCCTGTCGGTGCGGGGGGTCGCCCGCGAGGTGCACGCCGTCACCGGCGCCGCGCTCGCCCCGCTCGACGAGTCGGATCCGCCGGCCGAGGGCGAGGGCATGGTCGAGGACCTGGCGACCCTGGAGATCCAGGCCCCCGACCTCTGCACGCGCTACATGGCGCGGGTCCTCACCGACGTCGTCGTCGGGCCCTCGCCGGCCTGGATGCGCAGCAGGCTCGAGGCGGCCGGGATGCGCGCGATCTCGAACGTCGTGGACGTGACCAACTACGTCATGCTCCTCACCGGCCAGCCGCTGCACGCGTTCGACCTCGACCGCCTGGCCGGCGGGCGCATCGTGGTGCGGCGCGCCACCGAGGACGAGCCGATCGTGACCCTCGACGGCGTCGAGCGGCGCCTCGACCCCTCGATGCTCGCCATCTGCGACGCCGAGCGGCCGGCCGTGATCGCCGGCATCTTCGGCGCCGAGTTCGCCGAGGTGTCGCAGGGCACGCGCCGGGTGCTGCTGGAGGCCGCCACCTTCGACGGCCCGACGATCCTCAACACCTCGCTCGCCCTCGGGCTGCGCAGCGAATCGAGCGGGCGCTTCGAGAAGGGCCTGCCCCGCGCGCTCCCTCCGCGTGCCATGGCGATCGCCTGCCGTCTGATGATCGAGCTCTGCGGCGCCCGGCTGGTGCCGGGCGCCCTCGACGAGCACCAGCCCGGGCCCGAGCCGTCGGCGGTGCGGATGCGCCACGAGCGCGTCGGCCGGATCCTCGGCGTGGACGTCGCCCCGGAGGAGTCGGGCGCGATCCTCGAGCGCCTGGGCCTCGGCGTGGACCTGGCCAGCGAGCGCGAGGCGCTGACCGCGCGGATCCCGTTCGAGCGCGCGAGCGACCTCACCCGGGAGATCGACCTGATCGAGGAGGTCGGCCGCATCCGGGGCCTCAACGACATCCCGGCCGAGCTGCCCCGCCTCGTCGGCCGCGGGCGCCTCACGCCCGCCCAGGCCATCGAGCGCCGGCTGGCGCGCCTGTGCGCGGATCTCGGCCTGTCGGAGGCGGTCACCTACCGCCAGGTGCCCGAGTCGGACGCAGACGCCCTGCGCCTCGCCGCCGACGACCCGCGCCGGCAGGTGGTGCGCATGGCCCATCCGATGAGCGCCGAGATGGCCGTGATGCGCCGGTCGATGCTGCCGGGCCTGCTGCGGGCCGTGGCGCGCAACCAGTCGTACCAGCGCGCCGACGGCGGGCTGTTCGAGATCGGCCGCACCTACGCGCCGCGCGAGGACGGCCAGGCCGACGAGCGCCCGTGGCTGGCGGCCGTACGCTTCGGCCGGGTCGGCCCCGACGGGTGGCGCGACGCGCCGCGGCCCGCCGACGTCTTCGCGGCCACCGGCCTCGCGACGGCGCTCGCCCGGGCGGCGGGAGTGCGCGTGGAGCCGGCGCCGAACGCGGCCCCCTACTTCCACCCGGTCCGCCAGGCCCGCATGAACGCGGGCGCGACGACCGTCGGCTGGGCCGCCGAGGTGCACCCCCTGGTGCTGCGCGCGTTCGGGGTCACCGGGCCCGTGGCGGCCGTGGTGATGGACCTCGAGGCCCTCGGCGGCGCCGTCCCGGGCCACCCGGCCTACGAGGATCTCCTCACCGTGCCGGTCTCCCAGCGCGACCTCGCGCTCGTGGTCCCCGAGGGCGTGCCCGCCGCCGATCTGGTCGGCGCGGCACGCGACGCGGGCGCACCACTCGTGAGAGAGGTCCGTGTGTTCGATAGATACTCCGGTGAGCAGGTGGGGGAGGGCCACGTCAGCCTGGCGCTGCGGCTCAGCCTGGCCGACCCCGGCCGGACGCTCACCGACGAGGAGATCGAGGCGGCCGTCGGGCGTGTGCGCGACGCGCTCGCGAGTCGCGGTGCACATCTGAGGGGTTGAGGCCATTCCCACCGTCCACGTCTTCGGGGCAGCCGGTTTCGCCGGGGCGCAGCTCGCGTCGCTGATCGATCGTCATCCGGGCTTCGCGCTCGGCGTGATCACCGCCCGCGGCGACGCCGGGCGCCGCCTGGTGGACGTCGCCCCCGAGTACCGGGTCACCCGCGTGCTGGAGGTCCCCGACCCGGCATCGGTCTCCGCCGGCGACTTCGCCGCCGTCTGCTACCCGCACGCCGACGCCGCGCCGCTGGTGGCCGAGCTGATCGACCGCGGGGCCCGCGTGCTCGACGTGTCGGCCGACCACCGCCTGCACGACGCCGCGCTCTACCCGCCGGTCTACGGCTTCGACCACCCCCGGCCGGACCTCCTGGCCGAGGCGGTCTACGGGCTGCCCGAGCGCCACCGGGAGGACATCCGCGGGGCGCGGCTGGTCGCCAACCCCGGCTGCTTCCCCGAGGCCAGCATCCTTGCCCTGCTGCCGCTTGCGGGCGAGCTCGCCGACGTGGTGATCGACTCCAAGAGCGGCGTCAGCGGCGCCGGGCGCACGCCGACCGCCACGGTGCACTTCTCGCACGCGGCCGACAACGTGAGCGCCTACAAGGTCTACGCCCACCGCCACCGTCCCGAGATCGAGCAGGAGCTCGGTGTGGACGTCACCTTCACGCCGCACCTGGTGCCGGTCGACCGCGGTCTGCTGTCCACCTGCTACGCCCGCCTCACCGGCGACACGCCCCACATCGACGACCTGCGCGAGCGCTACCGGGCGTTCTACGCGGGCCACCCCTTCGTCGAGGTGGTCGAGGCCCCGCCGGGCATGCGCGCCGTGCAGCACACCAACTACGCCCAGGTCTGCCCGATGGTCGATCCGCGCGGCGGGCGTATCACCGCGTTCGGGGTGATCGACAACATCGGCAAGGGTGCCGCCGGCCAGGCCGTGCAGAACCTGAACCTGATGGCCGGGCTGCCCGAGACGGAGGGCCTGCTCTGAGCCTGCCCCCCGTCATCCGCGGCGACTGGCTGGAGGCCCCCGACGGCCTCGTGCCGATCCCGCGCGGCTCGGTCAGCACGACGCCGGGCTTCCACGCCGCCGGCGTCGCCTGCGGGCTGAAGCCCTCCAACACGCTCGATCTCGGCGTGCTGTTCGCCCTCGCGCCGGTCACCTCGGCCTTCGTCGACACCACCAGCGCCCTGCCCTCGGCTCCGGTGATCCGCAACCGCACCCTGTCGCGCTCCACCCTGCGGGCGGTGGTCGTGAACGCCGGCAAGGCGAACGCGGCGACCGGCTCGCCGGGCCTCGAGGACGCCTACGCCATGGCCCGCCGCGCCGCCGCCGCGCTCGGACTCGACGAGGGAGAGGTGGCCGTCTGCAGCACGGGCACCATCGGTGAGCGCATCGACCTGGACATCGCCGGGCGCGGCATCGTCGCCGCGGTGCGCGACCTGTCGTCCGAGGGCGGCGGCGACTTCGGCCGCGCCATCTGCACCACCGACCGGGCGCCCAAGGGCGGGGCCTTCCGCCTGCGCCTCGGCGCCCGCGAGGTGACCATCGGCGCCGCCGCCAAGGGCGCGGGCATGATCCGCCCCGACATGGCCACCATGCTGGCCTACATCACCACCGACGCCCCCGTCGCGTCCGACGACCTCGAGCGGATCGTCGCCGACGCGGCGAACGCGTCGTTCAACCGCATCAGCGTCGACGCCCAGATGAGTCCGTCCGACACGCTGCTGGTGATGGCCGGCGGCGAGGGCCCGCCGCTCGCGGGCGGCGATCTGGAGACCCTCGCGCGCGCCCTCACCGCCGTCTGCCGCTGGCTGGCGATCCAGATGGTCAAGGACGGCGAGGGCTCGGACCACGCCGTCCGCGTGGTGGTCAGTGGCGCGCGCCACGCGGCCGAGGCGTACGCGGTGGCCCGGGCGATCGGCGAGTCGTCGCTGGTGAAGACCGCGATCCACGGCCAGGACCCCAACTGGGGGCGCATCTCGCAGTCGGTCGGCCAG
>JAEMRL010000178.1 GCA_016463385.1 Thermoleophilia bacterium | reverse complement strand
CGCCAGCGGGCTCGTGAGCGGGACGGTCAGCTCGCGCGGCGGCCAGGCCCCGGGACGGGCCGACCAGCGGCCGACGAACGCGGCCTCCCCGTCGTCGAAGCGCACGACCGCCCCGCCCGCCACGCGGTGGACGCGGGCGAGCTCGCGGGCGACCTTGTCGAAGACCTCGTCGGGCGAGGACTCGCGAGCCACCGCCACGGCGATGCGCCTCAGCGCCGCCTGCTCGAAGGCCGTGCGGCGCCGGGAGCCCTGCAGGCAGGCGCGCACGCGCACCACCAGGTCGGGCACGCCGACCGGCACGCTCAGGTGATCGTCGGCCCCGATCTCGTAGGCCTCCAGCACGCCCTGCTCGTCGCCGGCGCGGACGAGGGCGATCACGGCCGGGCCCGAGCCCGAGTCGTCCTGCATCGCGGACACCATCGAGCGCCCGCTCTCCTCGCAGCGCAGGGCCGGATCGACGAGCGCGACCTCGATGGGGCGATCGGCCGCGACGGCGAGGGCGGCCGCGGCGTCGGCGGCCTCGGCGACCGGGTGGCCGGCGCGCTCGAGAGGGGCGCGGACGGCGTGGCGTACGGAGGGCTCGCCGTGGACGACGAGGATCCGGGCGGCGGTGCCGGGGGGCCCCGGGAAGGTCGCATCCATGCCCTTGTTGCGTCGGCCTCCGGGGCGCGGGACTTGAGGCGACGTAGAGTGGGGCGATGGCCCGAACGCCCGCTCCGCGGCGGTCCGCCGCCGCAGCGCTGGCGTCCCTGTCGATCCTCGCCGCCGTCGCCACGGCGGCCGCCTTCGCCCTCGCCGTCCACACGTCGGCCGGCCAGCGCCTCGACGACGCCGCCCGCGGCGACGTCTCCCTGTCGGCCGCGCCCCGGGCCTACGCGGCCACGGAGCGGTTGCTGGAGACGATCAGCGTGTCGTCGCTGGCGCTGTTCGGGCTCGGCATCATGGGCGTCGCCCTGCTGCGGGGCCGCCCCGCGCTGGCCGTCGGCGCCGGGGTCGCGGTGCTCGGGGCCAACCTGACCACCCAGGCGATGAAGGCCCGCTTCGACCGCCCCGACCTGGTGGACGGCGGGCGCACCATCGACGGCGCCTTCCCGAGCGGCCACGTCACCGTGGCCATGTCGCTCGCGCTGGCGCTGATCCTGGTCGTGCCGCCCGCGGCGCGCTGGACGGCCGCCCTCGCGGGGTGCCTCTACGCCGCCGGTGTCGGCATCGCCGTGATCGCGCTCGACTGGCACCGCCCGAGCGAGGCCGTGGGCGCCTACCTGGTGGCGACCGCGTGGACCGCCGCGGTCGCCGCGGTGCTCGTGGCGGCGGGTGAGGGCCGCCGCGGGGGGAGGCCGGAGCACCCCGGCGCCGGCCGCGCCGGCGCGATCGCCGCGGCCGTCGCGGCGATCGCCTTCGCCGCCGTCGTCGGCACGAGCGCCGCGCGGCGCCTGGACGTCGTCCGGATCGCCGACGACCGAACGGCCTTCGCCGTCGCGGCGGTCGTGGTCGCGGCCTCCTGCGGCGCCCTCGGGACGACCGTCACCCGCCTCCTGCAACGTGCGGATTCGGACAATGGCGCAGACCGTGCCGCGGACCGTTAGGCTGCGGGCGATGAAGGTCGGATTGCTCACCGGCGGAGGCGATTGCCCCGGGCTCAACGCGGTCATCCGCGGTGCCGTCCGCGTGGGCTCATCGCAGTTCGGCCACGAGCACGTCGGGCTCCTCCGCGGATGGCGCGGCCTGCTGCAGCGCGACGAGCGCCCGCTGACCCGGGACGACGTGGCCCCCATCCTCACGCGGGGCGGCACGATCCTCGGCAGCTCGCGCACCAACCCCTTCAAGAGCGAGGGCGGCGGCGAGGAGTGCGTGAAGGCCTTCGCGGACCTCGGCCTCGACGCCCTGATCGCGATCGGCGGCGAGGACACCCTCGGCGTGGCGCGCCGCCTGCACGACGAGCTCGGCCTCAACGTGATCGGCGTCCCGAAGACGATCGACAACGACCTCTCGGGCACCGACTACACGTTCGGCTTCTGGACGGCCGTCCAGATCGCGACCGACGCGATCGACCGCCTCCACACCACGGCCGAGTCGCACGACCGCGTCATCGTCGTCGAGGTGATGGGCCGGCACGCCGGCTGGATCGCGCTCGAGTCGGGGCTCGCCGGCGGCGCCCACGTGATCCTGATCCCCGAGGTGCACGCCTCGATCGACGCCGTCTGCGAGCGCATCACGAAGCGCCGCGAGCGCGGTCGCGGCTACGCGATCGTCGTCGTCAGCGAGGGCGTGATCCTCGAGGGAGGCTCCCACGAGGGCGAGGTCGACGAGTTCGGCCACACGCTGCTCGCGAAGGTCGGCGTCGGTGAGCGGCTCGCGGAGGAGATCGAGGCGAAGATCGGCGGGGAGGCCCGCTCGGTCGTCCTCGGGCACGTGCAGCGCGGCGGCACGCCGACCGCGTTCGACCGCTCGCTGGCCACGCGCTTCGGCGCCCACGCGGCGCAGCTGGTCGCCGACGGGAACTTCGGCCGGATGGTCGCCCTGACCGGGGACACGGTCTCCGACATCCCCCTCTCCGACGCCGTGAGCGTCCTCAAGACGGTCCCCGAGGACGTCTACCACCGCATCGAGGCGGTCGTCGCCGGCCCCTGAAAGGGGCGGTCCGGGCGCCCGCCGGGTGCCAGGACGGATCTGGCGGGACCGGTGCTAACCTCCGCCGCCATGTCGTCCTTGGTCATCTGCGAGAAGCCGTCCGTCGCCCAGGACGTCGCCAAAGCACTGCTCGGCTCCTCGGCCAAGCGGATCGGCGATCACTGGGAGGGACCGGAGGGGATCGTCGCCTTCGCCGTCGGCCACCTGGTCGAGCAGGTCGACCCCGACGCCTACGACGAGAAGTACAAGAAGTGGAAGTACGAGGACCTGCCGATCCTCCCCGACCACTTCAAGTACCAGGCCCGCGACGCCCGGGCGAACAAGACCCTGAAGTCGCTCCACGCCCTGATGAAGCGCCCCGACGTGGACGTGATCATCAACGCCTGCGACGCCGGGCGGGAGGGCGAGCTGATCTTCAAGCTCATCCTCGAGACGGCGCCGAAGGCCGCCCACGGCAAGCCCGTCAAGCGCGCCTGGTTCAGCTCGATGACGCAGAAGGCGATCAAGGACGCCTTCGCGTCGCTGCGCGACGACGACGTGATGCTCCCGCTCGAGGCGGCCGCCCGGGCCCGCAGCGAGGCCGACTGGCTCGTGGGCATGAACGCCACCCGCGCGGCCACGACCAAGGCCGGCTCGATCCGCAAGGTCCTCTCCCTCGGCCGCGTCCAGACGCCGACGCTCGCGCTGATCGTCAACCGCGACCTGGCGATCGCCGCCTTCGTCCCCCAGGACTACTGGGAGGTCGAGGCCGGCTTCGAGGTCGCGGGCGGGGCGCAGTACAAGGGCCTCTGGCACGAGGGCTCGAAGAACCGCCTCGACGCCGCCGAGCCCGCCGAGGCGATCGCGGCCGCCGCGTCCGGGCAGCCGGCCGTCATCGAGTCGCTCGAGACCAAGCCGCAGGTCGAGCAGCCGCCGCTGCTCTACGACCTCACCACCCTGCAGCGCGAGGCCAACGGCCGCTACGGCTTCTCGGCCAGCCGCACCCTGGGCGCGGCCCAGGCGCTCTACGACCAGCACAAGCTCCTGACCTACCCGCGTACCAACTCCCGCTACCTGTCGGGCGACATGGCGGGCCAGCTCAAGAGCGTCGTCAGCGGCGTCGGCGCCGCGGCGCGCGAGTACGCCGACCCGGCGCGCTACGTGCTCGGGCTCGACCGCCTGCCGCTCGGGCGCGTGGTCAACGACGCCAAGGTGACCGACCACCACGCGATCATCCCGACCGAGGGCGACCACGACCTCTCGGGCCTCAGCCGCGACGAGCAGCGCATCTACGACATGGTGGCGCGCCGCTTCCTGGCGGTCTTCCACCCGGCCGCGCGCTTCGAGCGCACCGTGGTGGAGACGCGCTGCGCCGAGCACCTGTTCCGCTCGAGCGGCAAGGTCATGATCGAGGCCGGCTGGCGGGCCGCCTACGGCGAGTCGGTCGACAAGCCCGTTGCGCCCGCGGCGGACGGCGAGACTCCGGCCAAGGGCGACGAGGAGGCCGAGCAGTCGCTGCCGGCCCTGACCGTGGGCCAGGCCGTCACCTGCCTGTCGGCGGAGGCGCTCGCCAAGCGCACCAAGCCGCCGGGGCGCTTCTCGGAGGGCACCCTGCTGCGCGCCATGGAGACGGCGGGCAAGCTGGTGGACGACGACGAGGCCGCCGAGGCCATGAAGGACGCGGGCATCGGCACGCCGGCCACGCGCGCCGCCACCATCGAGCGCCTCGTGGACGCCGAGTACATCGAGCGCGAGGGCCGCAGCCTGCGCGCCACCGAGAAGGGCATCGGGCTCATCAAGATGCTCGGCGACCACCTGCTGACGAGCCCCGAGCTCACCGGCCGCTGGGAGCAGCGCCTCAACCGGATCGAGCGGGGCGAGGAGAAGCCCGAGGAGTTCCGCACCGAGATCGACGGGTTCACGCGCGAGGTGGTCGCGTGGTTCGCCGACAAGGAGCGGGACGACCTCAAGATCCAGCGCGAGCCGCTCGCCCCCTGCCCGACGCCGGGCTGCGAGGGCCAGATCGTCGAGTACCCCAAGAGCTACGGCTGCAACACGTACCACGGCAAGGACGACCCGGGCTGCGGCTACACGCTCTGGAAGCAGCAGAACGGCCGCACGATCACGCGCGACGAGGCCCTCGAGCACATCGCCGCCGGCCGGTCGAGCAAGGATCTCGAGGACGAGCGCGAGGTGATCGGCGCCTGCCCGACTCCCGGCTGCGGCGGCCAGATCATCGAGCGCACCAAGAGCTACGGCTGCACCAGCTGGAAGAGCCGCACCGAGCCGGGCTGCGGCTACGTCATCTGGAAGCGGGTGCGGGGCCAGAAGGGCGAGGTCGAGCCCGAGGCCGCCCGCGCGATGGTGGCCGCCGGCGAGACGAACGCCGCCCCTCCGGTGGCCAAGGAGCCGATCGGCGCCTGCGCCACGCCCGGCTGCCCCGGCCAGATCGTGGAGAACAGCCGGGCCTACGGCTGCACGAGCTGGAAGAGCCGCAAGAACCCCGGCTGCGGCTTCGTCATCTGGAAGCGCCAGAAGGGCACGCCGGGCGAGGTCTCCCGCGCAGAGGCCACCGCGCGCCTCGAGGAGGCCCGGGTCGAGCTCGCGGCCGCCGCCGGGGCCGACACGGCGCCCAAGAAGGCGCCCAAGGTCCCCACCCCGGCCGCATGACCCCGCGCGCGGCGCGCGTGGCGGCGGCCATCGCCGAGCGCGCGACGTGGAACTTCTCGCGCTCCTCCGGACCCGGCGGCCAGCGCCGCGACAAGACCGAGACCCGCGCCGAGCTGACGGTCCGCGCCGAGGACCTCGACGGCCTGGAGGGCACCAGCGAGCGCGAGCGCGAGCGCCTCACGGCCGCCCTGCGCCTCACCGAGCGCCCGCTGCGGCTGACCAGCCAGGCCCAACGCTCACGGGAGCGCAACCGCGAGGTGGTGCTCAAACGGCTGGAGCGCCGCGTCGCCGACGCCCTCGCCCCACCTTCCCCCTCACGGCGTCCGACGAAGCCCAGCCGGGCGGCCAAGGAGCGCCGCCTGGCCGAGAAGACCCACCGCGCCAGGATCAAGTCGGGG
>JAEMRL010000177.1 GCA_016463385.1 Thermoleophilia bacterium | reverse complement strand
GGGTTCGGGTGGAGGGGGTCGAGCGCCGCGATGGCCGAGGCGCGCACGCCGGCGGCGGCGACCGCCTGGAGCGCGGGCGACCCCGCGGCGAGGGTCAGCGGGGCGTTGACGATGTCGGCGGGAACCGCGCAGCCGGGGCTGATGACGGCGATCACGGCTCCCCAGTTGGGCGCGAGGCCGAGGGTGCGGCCGCCGGTGAGGTGGCGGAAGGTGTCGGCGGCCGGAACGCCGATGCGGCGCCGGTTGAGCGCGGCCAGCAGGACGTCGTCGCAGAGCGCGCCGGCCGCCTCGGCCAGCGGCCGCGGATCGGGCTCGTACGCGAACGGCACGCGCCCCTCCTCCACCAGCGCGTGGACGGCCGCGCGGCCGAAGGCGGCCTCCGGGCTCGCGTCGAAGAGGGGGCCCTCCCAGCGGCAGTCGGCGCCGCCGTCGTCGATGCCGTCCTCGGCGAGCAGCTCGGCGAAGTCGGAGCGCCAGCCCTGCCAGCGCGTACGGAAGAGGACGGCGTTCTGGCTCTCGAGATCGGCGCGGCCGGGGCTCATCGACTCGTGATGCACCACGACGCTGTCGCCGCGGTAGATGTTGCGCCTGCCGTCGCGGACGAGCCGCAGGCAGAGGTCGACGTCCTCGTAGCCGTTGGTGTAGTCGGTGTCGAAGCCGCGGTGCTCGGCGAAGAGGGCGCGGTCGATGGCGCAGCATGCGCCGGTGACGAGCTGGAGCTCGCGCGTCCGGGTCACGGCGGGATGGTCGCCCGGCACCCGCTGGTGCAGGTGGAGCGGCTGCATGCCGTCGGAGAGGGCCATGCCCGCGTGCTGGACGCGGCCGTCGGGGTAGAGCAGCCGCGCGCCGACCATCCCGGCTCCGGGCTCGGAGGCCGATGCGATCAACGGCTCGATCCAGCCCGGCCGTACCTCGGTGTCGCTGTTGAGGAACACGACGACGGGCGCCGAGGCGGCGGCGGCGCCCTGGTTGCATCCCGCGGCGAAGCCCGTGTTGACCGAGTTGCGCAGCACGACGGCGCGGTCGTCCCAGTCGCGCAGCAGCGTGGTCATGCGCGATTCGGTGGACGCGTTGTCCACCAGGATCAGCTCGATGTCGTCGAGGCCGTCGGCCTCGAGGGAGGCGAGGCAGGCCGTCAGGAGCCCGGCCATCTCGTAGATGGGGATGACGATGGACGCGCGCGGCATGTGCGCACCATCGGCGGGCCCGGCGATTACCTGAGCGGCGCGCACCCGCTGATCGGCGCGCGCGGCATCGGCGCGGGATCGAGGCGCACCAGGCCCGCGGCCTCGAAGCGGGCGATGTGGGCCCGGATCGCGTCCTCGGGCAGACCGGCGGCGTCGGCGATGTCGGCCACGGTCATGGTGCCGTCCATCCACCGCAGCAGGCTGTCGGACATCCGGCCCCAGCGGTCGGCGTCGGGTCCGAGGTCCTGCACGATCGCCGGATCGGGGCGCTCCACGTAGAGGCCGGTCTCGGGCGCCGACAGGCACACCAGCCCGTCGAAGGTCCTGCGCACGAACGGCTCCGACTCGAGGCCGTCGATCATGCGGGCGAGCACCGCGTGGGCCTCCCCCACCATCCCGGCGTCGAGGGTCTCCGGCCGGTCGGCGTCGCTGTGGTACTGCGGGAACGGGTCGAACTGGTCGATGCACCGCGTCAGCTCGACGAAGGGCACCTCGACGCCGGGACCCTCCCAGACGGTCTCGTCGTTGCCCGCGCCCTCGCGCCACCCGACCCGGACGTGCTCGGTGCCCCGCAGGGCCCGCGCGACGGCGCGGTCGATCGGCTGGCCGCCGCGGAAGGTGGCGGTGGCCTTGAGGGGCGCCGGCACGCCGGTCATCTCCACGAAGAGCCCCGCGACCATGCGCTCGATCTCGTGCCGGGGCGTCCCCGACAGCAGGAAGACGGTGCCGAGGTGCTCGGGTCCCAGCACGAGGCGGTACGAGTAGCGCGTGCGACGGCCGGCCAGCGCCTGGAAGAGGCGCACCAGCGTGGCGACGCCCACCATGCCGTCGTTCGCCTGGCCCGGGTGGCACGTGTGCGCGTTCAGCACGATCGTCTCGGGCCACTGCCCGGCGTGGTCGGCGACGCCGACGATCATCTGCCCGGGGGCGGTGCGCGTGTCGATGCGGACGCGGTAGCGACCGGGACCCAGCGTCTCCACCAGCTGGTGCGGAAGGCAGAGCGCCCAGTCGGCGTCCCAGGGGCGGTACTGCCACCGGCAGTGGAAGACGGTGAGATCGGGGCGGCCGGGGTCGCTCACCAGGTGGGGTCGCAGCGCCTCGAGGTCCATCTCCTCGTCCACGGAGCGCGAGAGCGCGGCGACCGCCAGCGGATTGCCGTCCCACTCCCAGACCACGACGCCGTCGCGCTCCAGCGAGGCGCCGGCGATCTCCCAGGAGGGGGGCACGCGCCAGCCGTTGTGGGCGGTGCCGCTCGCGAACCGGTGCAGCGCCAGCCCCTGGGGGATGACCGCGCCGAGATGGGCGAACAGGGCCTCGTTGGCCGGCGCCGTGACGCCCGACGGGAACGCGCAGAGCTCGCCCGTCAGGGCCAGGATGGCCTCGGCGTCGGCGCTCACGGGCGGGCGGCCCGGAGAGCGGAGAGGGCCTCGGGCCAGAGGAATCGGCGTCGCACCTCGGCACCATCGGCCGGGCCCGAGCCGGTGATGAGCGCCCGGCGCGCGACCTCGTCGGCGATGTCGGCCTCCGGATCGCGCCGGTCGGTGCGCCAGCTCCAGTCGCGGGCCTCGTCGTCGTGCAGGCGCGCGAGCGCGGACTGCGGATCGGCGGGGCCCGACAGGGTCATCCCGGCGGCCTCCATCTCGGAGCCGCAGACCAGCTCCACCAGGGCGAGCGCGCCCGGGTCGAGCGTGGTGCGCCAGCGCTCCGACAGCTCGGGGCGCGCGCCGGGCGCGACCGCCCCGTGGCTGGTGTTGGCGGCGAACGGCGCCCCGTCGGCGCCGCGGGCGCGGCCGGCGTCGAGCAGCCCGCGATCCTCCTCCACGCCGAGGAAGTCGCAGAGCGCGGCGAGCGCCGGCCCGGGATCGACGACGAGGGCCTCGAAGGCGAGCACGTGGATCCGGTCTCCGAGGCCCTCACCGCGCAGGCGCGCGACGATCGCCTCCTGGGCGCGCCAGGCCCGCGCCGCCGACAGGGGGTGCCCGGCCTGGGAGGGATCGCCGACCCCGAGATTCGACGCGGCCACCGCGCGCGGGTCGCGGCGCACCAGAACGAAGCGGGCCTCCGGCCACGCGCGCGCCATGGCCGGGATCAGCGGCGCGGCCCAGACCTCCTTGGTGCCCGCCCACGACCCGGCGGGCGCGGCGCGCACCCGGGCGATCCCGGCGAGGGCCGACTCCCAGAGCTCGCGCGCCGTCACCCCCCGCAGGGTCGCGAGCACCGGCGCGAGGTCGGGCGCCTCGTGGGCGGCCCGGGCGGCGAGCGCCTCGCCGGGCGGAGCCTGCGCGGCGACGCCCAGGTCGCCCCGCCACACCGCGTCGAGCACGGCGCGGTCGCGCTCGGAGGCGTAGCCGTCGAGGAAGGGGGTCCCCGCGGGCAGGTCGATGCCGGCGGCGGCGGCGAGCGCGTCGCGGGTGGCGCGCACCAGCGGCAGCAGCGGGTCGACGGCCACCTCGACGTCGGGATGGGCCGAGAGCGCCCGGGCCACGAGGGTCGTGCCCGAGCGCGCCGGTCCGGTGACGATCAGCGGGGGATGCCCCATGCTCAGCGCGGGACCGCCGCCACCACGAGGTCGTCGACCGCGAGCGCCGCGTCGAGGTCGGCCTGCAGGCCGAGCAGCGGCTCCGCCAGCGCCTCCATCGCGGGGGCGCCGAGGCGGACGGCCAGCTGGGAGAGCAGCTCGTAGGCGTCCATCCCGAAGTACCAGGCCGCCACCGGCCGCAGCCCCGCCCTCCACAGCAGCGTGGCCAGCGAGGCGTCGCTGAAGGCGTTCAGGTGGCTCGCGGGCTCGAGGTGGCGGAACACCTCCTCGGGCATCTCGCGCTGCACCGCGCTCGAGATCGCGTCGAGGCGCGGCACCTCGACCACCAGGAGCCCGGTCTCGGCGGTCAGCCACCGGGCGGCCGCGCGCAGCAGCTCGAAGGGGTCGGGCGCGTACTCGAGCACGCCCCAGAGGGTGACCAGATCGGCTGATCCGGGCTCGGGCTGCATCGTCAGCGCGTCGCCCTGGCGCAGCCCCACGCCGAGCGCCTCGCGGGCGAAGCGCACCGCCGGGCCGCTCACCTCGATGCCCTCGGCGTCCAGGCCGGCGCGGCGCGCGCCGAGCACGAAGTGCCCTCCGCCCGCGCCGATGTCGAGGGCCGTCCGGGGCTCGCGGCCACGCGCGGCCACGTGGACCCCGCGGGCCCAGTCGAGCTTCGGCATCACGACCTGCGCGAGCCGCGCGTCCACGACGGCGGGGTCGGTGTAGGCGCCCGCGAGCCCCTCGTCGTCGGAGTGGTGGCGCGCCAGCGCGGCGCGGTCGGGGCGCCGCCGGACGTAGCCGTGGCCGCACTCCGGGCAGCGGTGGTAGGCGACGCCGTTGATCACCGCCGCCTCGGGCGCCCCGTCGGCGGGCGCGCCGCAGCACGGGCACTCGTGGAGCGGTTCGGCCTCGTCGTCGCCGTAGAGCGCCGCGGCGTCGTCGCGGGCGCGCGCGGCCTCGGCGCGGTGCCCCTCGGGGTCGAGCCCCTTGAGGGCGACGACGTCGAACGGCTTGCCGATCCGCACCCGGACCGGGAGCTCCGCGGCGGGGCCGCCGTCCTCGCTCACCTCCCAGACCTCGTCGCGCTCGCCGCCGGGCGCGGGACTGAGCGGCAGCCGGCGCCTCCAGGAGAGGCTCACGGCGCCACCGCCAGGAAGGCGGCGATCGTCCACTTGCCCGAGGGCTCGTGCAGCCGCTCCATCCGCACCGGCGAGAGCCCGGCGCGCGCCGCGGCCATCGCGAGCGACGCGGGACTGAAGACGTGCAGGTGCTCGATGAAGAACTCCTCCCGCCCGGGGCCCTCGGACGCCGCCGCGGGGGCGTCGGGCACCTCGCAGTAGACGAGCCCGCCGGGGGCGAGGTGCCCCGCCGCGCGCGCCAGCATCGCGACCGGGTCGGCGACGTGCTCGATCACCTTGTTCAAGGAGACGAGGTCGAAGCGGCCGAGGTCGCCGGCCTCCATGAAGTCGGCCGCCACCGCGGCCACGCCCACCGTCTCGCGGGCGTGCGCGGCCGCCGCCGGGTCGGGGTCGAGGGCGGTGCAGGTCCAGCCCTCCGCCGCCAGCCCGTGGAGGAACACGCAGAGCCCCGATCCCACGTCGAGGGCGGTGCCGGTCCGCCCGGCGAACTCCACCACACGGCGCACCCGGCCGGCGTTGTCGGAGCGCTCCGGGGGCAGCGAGGTGATCCGCGCGAACGCCACCGCGATGCCGCCGTCGCGGTAGGTGTCGTCCATGTAGCCGCCGGCGTAGAGAGCGGCCGGATCGAAGCCGGGATCGCTGGTGTGGTGCTCGCACGCGGTGCACCGCCGCATGGTGCGGCGGTAGGGGCGCCCCTCGAGCGCCCGGAAGCGCGTCTCGCCCCCCGGGGCCGCCTCGTAGGTCCAGGCGTCCTCCATGTGGGCGCCCGCACAGGGGCAGCCGAGCGGGCCCGCGCTCACGCGTCCAGCCATTCGACGGTGAGTCCCTGCTC
>JAEMRL010000176.1 GCA_016463385.1 Thermoleophilia bacterium | reverse complement strand
CTCGGCGTGCGGCCGACCTACCACGCGGTCGACACCTGCGCGGCCGAGTTCGCCGCGCTCACGCCCTACTACTACGCGGGCTTCGAGGAGGAGGGCGAGCTGGCGCGCGACGACCGCGCCGCGATCGTCGTCCTCGGCTCGGGCCCGAACCGGATCGGCCAGGGCATCGAGTTCGACTACTGCTGCGTCCACGCCGCCGAGACGGTCCGCGACCTCGGCTACGCGTCGGTGATGGTCAACTGCAACCCCGAGACGGTCTCCACCGACCACGGGGTGAGCGACCGCCTCTACCTCGAGCCGGTGACCATCGACGCCGTGCTCGACATCTGCGCGGCGGAGAAGCCGGTGGGCGTGATCGCACAGCTCGGCGGCCAGACGCCGCTGCGCCTCGCCCGCGCGCTCGCCGAGGCCGGCGTGCCGGTGCTCGGCACGACCCCGGCCGCGATCGATCGGGCCGAGGACCGCGGCAGCTTCGGCGCGCTCCTCGACCGCCTCGGACTGCGCGCGCCGCCGTGGGCGGTGGCGCAGGGGGGCGAGGAGGCGCTGGCCGCCGCCGAGCGCGTCGGCTACCCGGTGCTGATCCGTCCCTCCTACGTGCTCGGTGGGCGCGCGATGGCGATCTGCGACTCCCCGGAGGCCGTGCGCGCCTACATCGCCCGCGAGCGGCCGGAGGGCGTGCTGCTGGTGGACCGCTTCCTGGAGAACGCGGTCGAGCTCGACGTGGACGCGCTCTCGGACGGCGAGGAGTGCTGGACGGCGGCGGTGATGGAGCACGTCGAGGCCGCGGGGGTCCACTCGGGCGACTCGGCCTGCGTGCTCCCGGCCCAGAGCGCCGGACCGGGACTGATCGCCGAGCTCGAGGAGCAGACCGCGGCGCTCGCGCGCGGCCTCGGCGTGGTGGGGCTCCTGAACGTCCAGTTCGCGGTGCTCCGTGACGGGAGCATCTACGTGATCGAAGCCAACCCGCGCGCCTCCCGGACGATCCCGTTCGTCGCCAAGGCGACCGGCGTGCCCCTGGTGCGCCACGCGGTGCGCCTGATGCTCGGGGCCTCGCTCGGGGAGCTCGGCCTCCCGGTCGCCGCCCCACAGCGCCACGTGGCCGTGAAGGAGGCCGTGCTGCCGTTCTCGCGCTTCGCCGGCGCCGACCCGGTGCTCGGTCCCGAGATGCGGGCCACCGGCGAGGTGATGGGTCTCGGCGGCAGCTTCGCGGAGGCGTTCGCCAAGGCCCAGCGCGGGGCCGGGCAGGCCCTGCCGCGCAGCGGCACCGCGTTCATCTCGGCCCGCGACGCCGACAAGCCGGAGGCCGTCGCCCTGGCGGCCCGCCTCGCCCGGGCGGGGCTCACCCTGCTCGCGACGGGGGGCACCGCCGCCGCGCTCGCGGCGGCCGGCCTCGCGGTGACCCGCGTCCACAAGATCTCCGAGGGGGCGCCGCACGTGGGCGACCTGATCGAGCAGGGCGCAATCGACCTCGTGATCAACACGCCGCAGGGGGGGCAGGGCGCCCGGACCGACGGATTCGAGATCCGGGCTGCGGCGATCCGGGCCGGCATCCCGTGCATCACCACCATCGAGGCCGGTGCCGCCGCGGCCGCGGCGATCGCCGCCGGGGGCGCGGGCTACCCTCGAGCACTCCAGGACGGTGGCCGCCCAACCCGCCCCGGCACGGCGTTCCGACCGGGCTCGACGGTGGTCTGAACCTCAAGTTGAGGCCGAGATTATGTAAGGTCGCCCCGAGGTAGCTTCGCCTGCAACAAGCGTGAAAACGACGTAAAACGGCTGCAAAGGTCGCCTTGCCAGAGCGCGGATCCCGAACCTAGAATGGCCCGCGATGGCCACCACCACTCCCAAGCCCCAGTCGCAGGCCCCCGAGCGCTCGCTGGACCAGCGCATGGAGGCCCTCCGGCGGGCGAACGACATCCGCTCGCGCCGGGCGCAGCTGAAGAAGGACCTCAAGAGCGGGAACGTCTCCATCGGGAGCGTCATCTCCAGCCCGCCCGATTTCGTGATGACGGCCAAGGTGTTCGACATGCTGATGGCCGTTCCGAAGTACGGGAAGGTGAAGGCGACACGATTCCTGAACACCTGCCGCATCTCGCAGGGGAAGACGATCGGGGGCCTGTCGGACCGGCAGCGCTCCGAGCTGCTGGAGCTGCTGCACCGGTAGCGACGCGACCCCGCGTCATCATCGTCTCGGGGCCGTCCGGCGCAGGCAAGGGCACGCTGATCCAGGGCCTCCTCCCGCGCTTCCCCGACCTGCGGGTCGCCGTCTCGGCCACCACGCGGCGCATCCGCCCGGGTGAGGTGGACGGCCGGCACTACCACTTCCTCACGCCCGAGGAGTTCGAGCGGCGGGTGGCCGAGGGGCGGTTCCTCGAGCACGTCACCTACGCGGGCAACCGCTACGGCACGCTCCGCTCCGAGGTCGACCGGATCCTCGCGGAGGGGCGCTCGCCGGTCGTCGAGATCGAGCTGGCCGGCGCCCGGGCCGTGCGCCGGATGATCCCGGAGGCGGTCTCGGTGTTCATCGCCCCGCCGTCGGCGCGTGAGCTGAGCGCCCGCCTGGAGGCCCGCGCCACCGACACCGAGGGGGAGATCGCCCAGCGCCTGGCCACCGGCGCGATCGAGCTGGCGGCGCGCGACGAGTTCGACCACGTGGTGGTCAACGAGACCGTCGCCGAGGCCATCGACGACCTCGCGCGGATCGTCAGCGCGGTGACCGGGGTGGCCGATGGCTGAGATCCTGCTCGGCGTCTCGGGCGGCATCGCCGCCTACAAGGCGGTCGACGTGATGCGGATCCTCCAGCGCCGCGGCCACGGCGTCACCGTGGTCATGACGCGCTCGGCCCAGCGCTTCGTCGGCCCGGCGACCTTCTCCGCGCTCTCGGGCCGGCCGGTGGGGGTCGATCTGTTCGGCGCCGAGGAGCGCCCCGGCTACGGCCACCTCGAGCTGGCCCGTTCGCACGACCTCGCGCTCGTGGCCCCCGCGTCGGCCAACACCGTGGCGCGGATGGCCGCCGGCCTCGGCGACGGCCTGCTCGGCGCGACGCTCCTCGCCTTCGAGGGCCCGGTCGTGGTGGCGCCCGCGATGAACACGCGCATGTACCTCCATCCCGCGACGGTCGCCAACCTGGCGCTGCTGCGCGCGCGCGGCGTGCAGGAGATCGATCCGGCCTCCGGTCTGCTGGCCGACGGCGACGTCGGCGTCGGCCGCCTCGCCGACCCGGTGGACATCGCCGACGCCGTCGACGCCCGGCTCGCCGGGACGGCGACCATGGCCGGGCGGCGGGTGCTGGTGAGCGCGGGCGGCACGCGCGAGCCGATCGACCCCGTTCGCTTCGTCGGCAACCGCTCCAGCGGGCGCATGGGCTGGGCCATCGCCGACGCGGCCTGGCGGCGCGGGGCCGAGGTGACCGTCCTCGCCTCGAACGTCGACCTGCCCCGCCGCCCGGGCATCCGCTACGTCGAGGCGCCGACGGCGGCCGACCTGCACGCCGCGGCCCTCGCCGAGTTCGCGGCCTGCGACCTGCTGGTGATGGCGGCCGCGGTGGCCGACTTCCGGCCCGGCGCCCCGCTCGAGGGAAAGATCGACAAGAGCGCGGCCGACCGCCTGGCCCTCGATCTCGAGCCGACGGCCGACATCCTCGCCGACCTCGCGGCGCGCCGGGAGCGCCAGGTGGTGGTGGGCTTCGCCGCCGAGCACGGACCGGCCGGGCTCGAGCGCGCCCGCGCCAAGCGCGTCCGCAAGGGGCTCGACCTGATCGTCCACAACGACGTCTCGGTCGCGGGCATCGGCTTCGAGTCGGACGAGAACGCCGTCACGATCATCGGCGCCGAGGGCGAGGAGGCCGTCGAGCGGGCGACCAAGGCCGCCTGCGCGGAGCGCATACTCGACGCGGCCATGCCGCTCCTGGCGGCGACCGCCTGACACACGCGCCCGGGGGGAGGCTCGACGGGCCTCCGGTGCATTACCCTCGCGGTGTGTCGTCGTCCGTCGCCACCCCTCCGCTGCAGCCGGAGGAGCTGAGCCCGGCCACCGCGCTGGCCGGCGCCCTGGTGGACGCCTGTGCCGGTGCGGTGCGCGCTCCGCGGGCATCGATCGAGAACTGCGTCGTCGCCCTCCTGTCGGGCGGGCACGTGATGATCGAGGACGTCCCGGGGGTGGGGAAGACCGTCCTCGGCAAGAGCCTCGCCCGCGCCGCCGGCTGCGCCTTCTCGCGACTGCAGTGCACGGCCGACCTGCTGCCGGCCGACGTCACCGGGGTCACGGTCTGGGACCAGAACGCCGCCGCCTTCCTCTTCCGCCCCGGCCCGGTCTTCGCCAACGTGATCCTGGTCGATGAGATCAACCGGGCCTCCCCGAAGACGCAGTCGGCGCTGCTGGAGTGCATGGAGGAGGGGCAGGTCACGGTCGACGGCGAGACGCGGGTGCTGCCGCAGCCGTTCATGATCATCGCGACCCAGAACCCCGTGGAGTACGAGGGGACCTTCCCGCTCCCCGAGGCCCAGCTCGACCGCTTCGCCGTGCGCGTGGCGATCGGCTACCCCGCCCCCGAGGACGAGGCGGGGATGCTCCTCGACCTCGCCGGCCACGACGCCCTGGAGGGCGTGGTCGCCGTCACCGACGAGGCCGGGGTGATGGCCGCCCGCCGCGTCGTCGAGCGCGTCCACGCCGACCCGTCGCTCGCCCACTACGTCGTGGGCCTGGTGGGGGCCACCCGGCGCGACCCGCGCGCCGAGCTCGGGGCGAGCCCCCGCGCCGGGCTCGCGCTGCTGCGCGCCGCCAAGGCCCGGGCCGTGGTCCACGGGCGGCGCTACGTCGAGCCGGAGGACATCCGCGCCCTCGCCCATCCGGTGCTCGGGCATCGGATGATCCTGACCCCGGACGCCCGCGCGCGCGGGGCCCTGTCGGGCGAGGTCGTCGCCGACGCGCTCGCCGCGGTGCCCGTCCCGCTGTGACGGCGGCGGGCGGCCCCTCCGCCCGCGCCCTCGGCCTGGCCGGCGCCGGGCTGGCGGCGCTCGTGGCGAGCCGTGGGTTCGGCACCCCGGCCCTCGCGGTGCTCGGCGCCGGGATGGTCGCCCTGCCGGTGATGGTCAACGCGCTGGTCTGGCTGGTCGCCGCGGGCATGCGGGTCGAGCGCCGGATCGAGCCGGCGCGGTGCGTCGCGGGGTCTCCGGTGCGCCTGCGCGTCGCGGTGACCGGATGGGCGACGGGGCTCGGCCTCGACCGGCTCCTCGGCGTGCGCGTCGACACCGGCCTCGGCGACGCCGCCGAGGGCGCGCGGGAGGCCGGCGGCACGTGGACCTTCCCGGCGGTGCGCGGCGACCACCACCTGCCGCCGCCGCGCGTCGAGTTCTCCGACCCCTTCGGCCTGGCCCGGCGGACGCGCACGGGAGGCGGCGACGAGCACCTGATGGTCGTCCCGGCATCCCCGGCGCTGGCCGGGGTGCCCGTGGGCGCGCGCTCGCGCGGTCAGGGCGCCCGGCGCCGGGCCATGGACAGCGGGTTCGGTGAGCTCGACCGCGTCCGCGACTACCAGGCCGGGGACGCCCTCTCGCGCGTGCACTGGGCCCAGACCGCCAAGCGCGGGCGCCTCCAGACCAAGGAGATGCGGGCGCCCGAGGGCTCGGGGCGCACCGTGATGCTGCTGCTCGACGGGGCCGTCCCGCCCGGCGAGGCCTTCGAGACCACGGTGACCGC
>JAEMRL010000175.1 GCA_016463385.1 Thermoleophilia bacterium | reverse complement strand
TGGCGGTCGGCGCCATCGCCGTCGTGGGAAGCCTGGCAGCGCTCATGGAGATCGCCGGCCTCTCGCTACCCGACGGGCTGCTCGGTCCGATGACCCTCGCCGGCGCGGGCGCCGCCCTGATCTGGCGTCGCACCGGAGGCGAGGTCCGCGTCGGCCTCGACCAGAGCCTGGTGTCGGGCGGCGCCCGGGCGCTCGGCGGCGTGCTGCTGGTCGGGGCGGGCGTCGCGCTGGCCCTGGCGCAGTCGGGCGGCATCGGCCCCGTGGTGGCGGCGGCGCTGTCGGCCGGCACGGTCGCCGCCGGCATCGGGCTGCTGGTCGGCCCGCGCCTGCGCCGCGTGCGGGCCGAGGCCGAGGCCGAGCGGCGCGAGCGCGTCCGGATCGAGGAGCGCGAGCGCGTCGCGGGGCGCCTGCACGACTCGGTGCTCCAGACGCTCGCCCTGATCCAGCGGGCGCCCGACGGCGAGCGGGCGCGGCAACTCGCGCGGCGCCAGGACCGCGAGCTGCGGGCCTGGCTCTACGGCGGAGAGGACCCGGACGCTCCCGCGACCCTGGCGGGCGCCCTTCGCGCGGTCGTCGACGAGATCGAGGAGGCCTACGCCGTCTCGGTCGGGCTGGTGCAGCCCGCCGACCTGGCGATGGACCCCGTGCTGGAGGCCCTGGTCGATGCGACGCGCGAGGCCGTGACCAACGCCGCCAAGCACGCCGGGGTGGACCGCATCAACATCCTCGTGCGCGTCTCGCCCCACCAGGTGCGGGTGTTCGTGGACGACCGCGGCGCCGGCTTCGACCCGGACGCCGTGCCCGCCGACCGCCGCGGGCTCCGCGACTCGATACGCGGGCGCCTGGCCCGGGTGGGGGGCAGCGTCGCCCTCGAGACCGCGCCCGGCGCCGGAACCGACATCGAGCTGCTCGTTCCACGAGACTCCCCGTCATGACCGCGCCCGTCCGCAGGGTCGTCCTGGTCGACGACCACGAGATCTTCCGCGCCGGGCTGCGGGCCGGACTCGACGCGTCGATCGAGGTGGTGGGCGAAGCGGGGACGGTGGAGGAGGCGATCCCGCTCATCCGCCGGCTCGATCCGGACGTCGTCCTGCTCGACGTCCACCTGCCCGACGGCGGCGGGCATGCCGTGGTGGGCCCGGTCCATGCAGAGCGGCCCGCGGTGAGGTTCCTCGCCCTGTCGGTCTCCGACGCCCCCGAGGACGTGATGGCCGTGATCCGCGCGGGAGCGCGCGGCTACGTCACGAAGTCGATCCGGCCGGCCGAGCTGATCGCGGCGGTGCACCGCATCGCCGAGGGCGATGCGGTCTTCTCGCCGTGGCTGGCGGGCTTCGTGCTCGACGCCTTCACGGGCGCCGGCGCCCCGGCGACCGATCCGGAGCTCGACCAGCTGACCCCCCGCGAGGGCGACGTGCTGCTGCTGATCGCCCGCGGCTACACCTACAAGGAGGTCGCGGCCAAGCTGCACCTGTCGGTGAAGACGGTCGAGACCCACGTCTCGAACGTGCTGCGCAAGCTCCAGCTCTCCAACCGCCGCGAGCTCACGCGCTGGGCGGCGCAGCGCCGGATGGTGTGACCCTCCCCTGACCGGTCCCGGGGGACCGCCCGGTCAGGGGGCCTTCTCGCCGCCCTCGATCTGCTCGGCGGCGGGCGCGGAGCCCGTGCCGAGCTCGGCCTTCATCCGCGCGAGCTCCGAGTCGACGCCGCTGGTGGCCGACAGCTGGGCCAGCTCGCGGTCGATGTCGTCGCCGCGCGTGCCGCTGAGGTCGTCGAGCGCGCCCGACTCGAGCAGCTCGTCGATCGCGCCGGCGCGCGCCTGCATCGTCTGCACCTTGTTCTCGGCGCGGTCCATGGCCATGCCCACGTCGGCCATGTCCTCGCTGATGCCGCTGAAGGCCTCGCCGATCTTGGTCTGGGCCTCGGCGGCGGTGTACTGGGCCTTGATCGTCTCCTTGCGCGTGCGGAAGGCCTCGACCTTGGCGGTGAGCTTCTGCTCGGCGAGCACCAGCTTGTCCTGCTCGGCCTGGAGCTGCGCGCGCTGGGCGTCGAGGTCCTGGAGCTGCACCTGCACGCCCTTCTTGCGCTCCAGCGCCACCCGGGCGAGGTCCTCGCGGCCGGCCTGCAGGGCCGAGCGCGCCTGGCCGTCGAGCTTCTCGACGCTCTGCTCGAGCTTGGCCGCCTGGAGCTCGAGGCGCTTCTTGCTGGTGGCCACCTCGGCCACCCCGCGACGCACCTTCTGGACCAGCTCGAGCTGCTTCTCGTAGGAGTAGTCGAGGGTCTCCCGCGGGTCCTCGGCCTTGTCCAGGGCCTTGTTGGCCTTGGACTTCACGATCATGGTGAAGCGGCTCATCATGCCCATCCCGCGGCTCCTCTCGCCCTCTGAACAGCCGGCCGAGGATAGCATCGGCCCGTGTCCGCGCCCCCGCTCACCGGCCTGCGTGTCCTCGACCTCTCGCACAACCTCGCGGGGCCGCTGACGACGATGCACCTGGGCGATCTCGGCGCCGACGTGATCAAGGTGGAGCGCCCGAGCGGTGACGAGTGGCGCTTCCACGAGCGCCTGGCGGGACAACCCGACCGCAGCCGCCACCACATGCAGGCCAACCGCAACAAACGCGCCGTCTGCCTCGACCTGACGATGGAGCCCGCGCGCGAGGTACTGCGGGCCCTCGTCGCGCGCGCCGACGTGCTGGTGACCAACATGCGGCCCGGGGTGCCCGAGAAGCTCGGCTTCGGCTGGGAGGAGTGCCGGGCGCTCAACCCGGGGCTCGTCTACTGCGCGCTCTCGGCGTTCGGCACGGAGGGCCCGCGGGGCGGGAGGGCCGGCTACGACCTGCTCGGCGAGGCCCTGGCGGGCTTCATGCCCCTCGCCGGGACGAGCGACGAGCGCCCGCCGGCCTCCTCGCCCATCCCCATCAACGACACCGCGCTCCCCCTCCTCGCCTGCACCGCCATCATGGCCGCGCTGATCGAGCGCGGGCGCACCCGGCGCGGGCAGCGCGTGGACGCATCCATCCTCGGCGCCGCGGTCGCGCTCAACGCCCACTCGCTGGTGCGCGTGGAGAGCGTCCCCGGCCACGGGACGCCGACGTTCTCGCGCGCCTTCTACCGCGCCTACCGCACCCGGGACGGGTGGATCGCCGTGGCGGCCTACGCCGAGCGGCTCGCCGCCCGCCTCTGCGCGGCGCTCGGCATGGAGGGCCTCCTCGAGCGCGCGCCGTGGGACGACCGCGCCGAGCGGGTCGCCCGCGAGGCGGAGCTGGTGGCGCTGTTCGCCCCGGTCCTCGCCGAGCGCACCACGGCCGAATGGGACGCTCTGCTGGCGGCAGCCGGGGTCCCCGCCGCCCCCGTGCAGGAGCGCGACGACCTCTTCGACGACGAGCAGGCCTGGGCCGAAGGCCTGCTGGAGGAGGTCGAGGATCCCGAGCTCGGGCCCCTGACGATGACCGCCCCGGTGGTGCGGCTGTCCGAGACGCCTGGAGCCATACGCTTCCCCGGCCGGCACCTCGGCGCCGACACACGCGACGTGCTGGTGGAGCTCGGCCTCACCGGAGAGGAGATCGAGACGCTCATCGACCGTGGAGCGGCGGTGCAGGGCCGGGATTGACCTATCGATGATCGTTCGTCTATCGTTTATCGATAACAACGATCATCGATATGGAGAGTTCCGTGGCCAGATGGTGGAGAGCGGGGGTCGACGACAGGACGGCCCAGGTGCTGCTCGAGGGCGTCCTCCTGCTGAGCATGGTCGTGGCGGGGATCGGATCCCTCCTCGCCGTGATCGGGACCGTGCGCGACCGCACGGTGGAGCGGAGCGTGCCGCTCGCGCCCGAACACGTCGACCTCGGCCCAGGGGCGGGCGGCTACTCCGTGGAGGCGGCGACCGGCACGGCGACGCTCGACGGGGCGGGGGGCGGCGCGCTGATCGGCTCCGTCGCGCCGCAGGTGCTCGGGGCGGCGGTCGTCGTCGGGACCGCATACCTCCTGTGGCGGGTCGTGCGGTCGCTCCGAGAGGGCGATCCGTTCAATCGCCGCAACGCCCGGCGGCTCACCGCCGCCGCGCTCATCGTCATGATCGGCGGGACGGCCGTCGGGGTGGTCGACGCGATGGTGGGCCTGGTCTTCGCGACCGAGGCCGCCGAGGCCCTCGGCGACGACTCGGCCGTGGCCCCCGGAACCGGGCTCTCGTTCCTGCCGATCGCGATCGGGCTGGTGCTCGGGGTCCTGGCCGAGGTGTTCCGGCGCGGCGCGGCGATGCGCGAGGAACTCGAAGGGCTCGTGTGATGGCGCCGGCCGACGACGCGGGCGGCCCGCACCGGATCGTGTGCCACCTCGACGCCCTCCTGGCCGAGCGGAGCATGACGCTCACCGAGCTCTCGGAGAGGGTGGGGGTCAGCGTCGTGAACCTGTCCGTCCTGAAGAACAACCGCGCGCGCGCGATCCGCTTCTCGACGCTCACGGCGGTCTGCGACGTGCTCGGCTGCCAGCCGGGGGACGTCCTGTCCTTGGCCGCCGCCGAGCGGCCGGGGGACGCGGTCAGCGCAGGTCGAGGACCTCGCGCGAGCGCAGGTGGGTGAGCACCTTGCGCTTCACCCGCTGGAGCGCGTTGTCGACCGTCTTCGGCGTGCAGTCGAGCCGCTCGGCGATCTCCTCGTAGGAGCGCCCCTCGAGGTACATGGTGAGGACGCCGCTCTCGAGGTCCGACAGCGAGTCGCCGAGGCACTCGACGAGGCTCCGCAGCTCCTCGGACGAGATGACCTGCGTGATCGGATCGACCACGGGGTCGCCCGGGAGCACCTCGGCGAGCGACATCTCCTGGTCGCCGCTGGCACCGGCCCGCGTGTGGCTGAACGAGACGTAGGTGTTCAGCGGGGTGTGCTTGTTGCGGGCCGCCGTCTTGATGGCGGTGATGATCTGGCGCGTCACGCAGAGCTCGGCGAAGGAGCGGAAGGAGGCTTCGCGGTCCACACGGTAGTCGCGAACGGCCTTGTAGAAGCCGATCAGGCCCTCCTGGATGAGGTCCTCGCTCTCACCGCCGGCCAGGAAGTACGCGCTGGCCTTCATCCGCACGAAACCCCGGTACCGCTCGATGAGCCGGTCCATCGCGGAGGCATCTCCGGCGCGCGCCCGTGCGATCAGGGCCCGATCCTGTACCTCGATCCAAGGTTGAGGGCTGACACCCTCGGCCCGGTCACCGCGCCCTCTTGATGCTGTCTGTGCTCTCGAGAAGGCGATGCTCATGGGTTTCTCCCTGGCTCAGTCGTAAAGCATCAAGCTGAACTGAAGCCTTTGCGTGTGCGGTGGCGGCATTGTTATCTCCTGCACAAAGCCGAGTCAACGACACAACCACGCAAATTGCGTTATTTCACCGTGCGCAACGTTTCAAAGAGCAGGATCGCGGCGGCCACCGAGATGTTCAGCGATGCGACCCGCCCCGCCATCGGGATCCGCACCAGGTGGGTGCAGGACTCGCGTACGCGGGGCCGGAGGCCCTCGCCCTCGGCGCCCATCACGAGGATCACGTCGCGGGGCCAGGCGATCTCCCGGAAGTCGACCGCGCCCTCGGGGTGGGCGCCGACGACGACCCGTCCGGTTCCGGCCGCGTCGTGGAGGAAGCTCACCATGCTCCCGATCCGCGCGATGGCCAGGTGCTCGACCGCGCCGGCCGACGCCTTGGCGACGGTGGCGGTGACGCCGGGGCTCCCACGGCGCGGGATCACG
>JAEMRL010000174.1 GCA_016463385.1 Thermoleophilia bacterium | reverse complement strand
GCTCCGGACGACATCCTCCGCCGCGCCCTCGAGCACGACGACGACGAGGCCTTCGCCGCGGTCTGCCGGATCGTGCGACCGGGGCTCGCCGCGACCTGCGCGGCGATCGTCGGGCACGAGGCGGCGGAGGACGTCGTGCAGGACGTCCTCCTGAAGATCTGGACCGGCCGCAGGCGCTTCGATCCGGCCCGGTCGTCGTTCGCGACCTGGTCGTCCGCGATCGCGCGCAACACGGCCATCGACCATGCCCGGGCCGCGACGACGCGCGCGACGACCGCCCGCGAGCTCGAGCTCGGCCGGCTCGCGCCCGAGCCCTGCCATGAGCAGCGGATGATCGCCTCGGACGACCGGCGCGCCGTGCGCGCCGCGGTCGCGCGGCTCCCGGCCGCCCAGCGGCGCGCCCTCTTCGACGCCTTCTGGCTCGAGCGCTCCCACAGCGAGGCGGCCGTCGGGCTCGGCATCCCCCTCGGGACCCTGAAGGGCCGCGTCCGCTCGGCCCTCTCGGCCCTGCGCCCCGGCCTCGACGAGCCACTCCCCACGGCGGGCTGAGCGCGCCGCCAGGGCGTCAGCGGGGGATCCGCACCTTCGCGCTGAAGGACAGCCCCTTGCGTCCCGCCCGGATCGTGGCCGTGCAGCGCCCCGGGCCGACGCGCCCCGCGACGGTCACCACGGCGCGCCGGCGCCCGTCGCCGACCAGCACCGGACCGCGGCCGCAGCGCAGGACGACCGAGAAGTCGCTCCGCAGGGCGCCGCGACGGCTCACGACGAGCGCGACGCGGCGCTTCGTCGTCACCCGGAAGCGGATCACCGAGGTCCTGCCCGCCTTCACCCGGCCCGCGCGCGCGAGGCCGCGGCCCGGGCGCAGCACGGGCGCGTCCACGCCCGCCGGGACCCCGTTCGACGCGCCCGAGGGATCGGCCCCTGGCACGGGCTCGGGAGCCGCGCCCGGAGGCGGCGCGGGAACGGCGCGATCGAGCTCGGCCAGGTCGAGTCGTAGCGCGTCGAGCACGGCCGGCGTCGGCTGGCCGGCCGCGCCGCGACTCGTGGCGCCGGGCACGTTCAGGACGCGGTAGTCCTCGGCGAAGACCTCCGCGATCGACCGGCTCCAGCCGGCGCCGTAGTCGCAGCGCAGGTCGCCGGAGGCGAGGAGGGCCGCGGCGCCGCGGGCGCCCCACCAGCGGGCCGTGCCGTCGGAGCACCGCCCGGTCTGGTGGCGGACCGTGGAGTCCACGTGGTGCCCGTACTCGTGGATCAGCGAGTCGCGCACGCCGGCCGCGGTGGTGGCGGGCACGATGATGCGCGAGTCGGCGTTGATGCGCTGGAAGCACGCCGCGGCCCCCTCACCGCACTCCGTGGCGATCGCCGATCCCGGGATCACCCGGATGACGACCGCGCTGATCTCGTCTCCGTGCAGAGCCCCCGACAGGAGGGCGGCGTATCCGTCCACGTCCACCCCGGGCGCCTGCAGGTCGAACGTGATCGTGCGGCCCTTGGCGTCGGCGCGGGTGGCCGTCTCGGCCAGGGCGGGACCGGAGGCGGCGAGCAGCAGAGCTGCGGCGCCCACGGCGGCGGCGTTCCATCGCATGGCGGCGACTCTAGGACAGGCCGGTGGGCGAACTGTGCGGGCCCCGTTAGGAGGACGTGAGGACCGATACCGGGCCCGGGACCCGCCGGGTCGGGCATGATGGCCCCCGTGCTGGATGTGACCCTCGTCGCCTGGACGGTGACGATCGCGCTGATCCTCGGCCTCCTGGTCCTGGACCTGACGGCGACCGCCGGAGGCCGCGAGCACGTCGTCGGCTTCCGCGAGGCGGTCGCCTGGTCGGTCTTCTACATCGGCGTGGCCGTCGCCTTCGGCATCGTCTTCGGGTCGATCGCCGGATGGGACTACGGCACCGAGTACTTCGCCGGCTACATCGTCGAGAAGAGCCTGTCGGTCGACAACCTCTTCGTCTTCGTGATCATCATGAGCACCTTCGCGGTGCCCGCCGAGCACCAGCAACGCGTGCTGACCTTCGGGATCATCATGGCGCTGGTGCTGCGGGCGATCTTCATCGCCCTCGGGGCGGCGCTGCTGGCCGCGTTCTCGTTCATGTTCCTGCTCTTCGGCCTGCTGCTGCTCTTCACCGCGGTGCAGCTGTTCCGGCACCGCGACCAGGATCCGTCGATCGAGGACAACAAGATCGTCGCCTTCGCCCGGCGCCGCTTCCCGATCACCGACGACTACGACGGGCAGAAGATCATCACGCGGCTCGGCGGCAAGCGGATGCTCACCCCGATGTTCCTCGTGCTGCTGACGATCGGCACGACCGACCTGCTGTTCGCGCTCGATTCGATCCCCGCGGTCTTCGGGGTCACCGAGGAGGCCTACATCGTCTTCACCGCGAACGCGTTCGCGCTGCTCGGGCTGCGCGCCCTCTACTTCCTGGTCTCCGGCCTGCTCGACCGCCTCGTCTACCTGTCGACCGGCCTCGCGCTGATCCTGGCCTTCATCGGCTTCAAGCTGGTGCTGCACTACGCCCACCTGCAGAACAACGACATCCCGGAGATCTCGACCGGCCTGTCGCTGACCGTCATCGGCGTGGTGCTGCTGGTGACGACGGTGGCGAGCGTCCTGAAGTCCCGCCGCGACCCCGAGGCCCGGGCGCACGCCGGCACGCTGCGCGAGCCGAAGCACCACAAGGACCCCCGAGCCCCCTAGAGGGCCCCCGAGACAGGGACGGACGCCACCGCGCGCCGACCCCTCTCGACAGCCGCGACATCGCCCGGACGGGCGTAAGCTCAGGCCATGAGCCCCGTGATCGCACGAGCGCTCCGACGTGCCGCGCTCGCGGGTGGCGCCCTGGCGGCCACGCTCATCGGGCACGCGCTCACCGTCGGTGACGCCCGCGTGCTGCCGGTGGCCCCGCTGCTGTGGCTCAGCGCGATCGCCCTGGCGTTCCTGCCCGGCGTCAGCCGGCGCGCCGCCGGCTTCCGGGCCTGGAGCCCGCTGACGCTGCTGGCCATCCTGCTGGTCGGCCAGAGCGCTCTGCACCTCCTGCTGCACGCCGCCCCCTGGGCGCTCGGGCTCGGAGTCGAGCACGCCGGCCACGGGCCGCTGATCTCGGTGGGGGCGGTGCTGGTGCACCTCGCGCTCGCCGTCGCCCTGACGGCGCTCCTGCGCGGCGGCCAGGGACTGCTGTTGCGCGCGATGGAGGTGGCGCGGGCCCTCCTGCGCCGCCCGCTGCGCCGCTCCGCCCTCCGCGTCGGCGGCGAGGTGTCGCGGCGCCCGCTGGTCGCCTCGTCCCAGTGGCGCTTCCGCCCGCGGTCGAGCCGCGGGCCACCGCCTCCTGCCCCCTCCCGGGCCGGATCCGGACTCGCGGTCTACGCCTCCACGGGGTAGCCCCGCTCCATCCTGGTCGGTCGGGAGGACCACGCGATCACCATTCGCGCGGTTCCGCACGCCTGCACCCGATCGATCGGGAGGCGGCGACGGGCCGCTTCCCCCACCGGCCCGCGACGGGCCGGCGACCAGGAGCAACACCACATGAACCGATCCCGACGTCTCACCGTCATCGCCGCCTCCGCCCTGACGGCGGCCGGCATCGCCGCCGGCGTCACCGCGCCGATGGCCTCGGCCCATGGCGGCGAGCACCACACCATGAAGGTCAGCGTGAAGTTCACCGCCGTCGCGGGCACCGACGCCGTGTCGTGCGGCACCCCGCTGACGGGCCTCGGCACCGGCGCGACGACCGCGGCGCTGCAGGACCTGCGCTTCTACATCTCCAACGTGCGCCTGACGCGCGCGAACAAGACCTCGGTGCCGCTCACGCTCGGCAAGAACACCGCCTACAACCTCACCCGGGGCGGCAACCGGGTCAGCCTGATCGACCTGGAGAACGGCACGGGCGCGTGCACCGAGGGTGACACCAAGATCAACGCGACCATCACGGGCACGGTGCCCGAGGGCGAGTACGTCGGCATCAAGATGTACATGGGCGTACCCTTCGCGCTGAACCACACCGACATCACCTCGGCGCCCGCGCCGCTCGACATCGCGGCGATGAACTGGTCGTGGCAGTCGGGTCGCAAGTTCAACAAGATCGAGGTCGTGGACCCCGCCGGGGCGGCCGGCACCTGGAAGTCGAAGGCCTTCTTCGTCCACCTCGGCAGCACCGGCTGCACCGGTGACCCGGCGTCGGGGGCGACGGTCTCCTGCAGCCGCTCGAACCGCATGGCGATCCGCCTGGCGAAGTTCGACCCGAAGACCCAGAAGGTCGCCATCGACCTGAAGGCGCTGCTCGCGGGCAACGACATCACGGTCAACAAGGCCGGCGCCCCGGGCTGCATGTCGGGCGGCACCGACCCCGAGTGCGCCGGCGTCTTCGGCGCCATGAAGATCGGCTGGCTGGCCGACGGCACCGGCAGCGGGTCCGCCCTGAACGGCGGCTCCGGCCAGAAGGTCTTCCGGGCGATGGCGAAGTGAGCCCGGCCCGTGCCCCCCGCCCCGCGCGGGCGGGGGGCATGCGGCCTCACCGCGGGGTGCCTCGACCGCGATGGGCCGCATGCCTCGTCGCCACGCTGGCCCTCGTCGCCCTGACAGGCCTCGGGTCCCCGGCCCCGGCCTCCGCCGCGGGCGGGGGGTGGTCGTGGGATCTGCCCGAGGGGTTCCCCACCCCGAAGGTCCCGGCCTCCAACCCCATGACGCGCGCCAAGGTGGAGCTCGGACGGCGCCTGTTCTACGACCCGCGCCTGTCGGGCAACGGCCGCCAGAGCTGCTCGAGCTGCCACCTGCAGGAGAAGGCCTTCACCGACGGCCTCGCGCGCGCCATCGGCTCCACCGGGGAGATCCACCCCCGCAGCGCCCCCTCGCTGACCAACGTCGCCTACAACGCGACGCTCGCCTGGGCGAACCCGTCGCTGGTCACCATGGAGAAGCAGATGGAGGTGCCCCTCTTCGGCGAGCGCCCCATCGAGATGGGGATCACCGACGCCAACAAGGCGAAGGTGATCCGGCGCCTGATGCGCGACCCGCGCTACCGGACGATGTTCGCCGCAGCCTTCCCGAAGCAGGCGAAGCCGGTCGACCTGAGCAACGTGATCAAGGCGATCGCCTCCTTCCAGCGCACGCTGATCTCGGGGAACAGCCGCTACGACCGCCACCTGGCCGGAAAGGCGCGCCTCACCGCGCGCGAGACGCGCGGCAAGAACCTGTTCTTCGGCGAGAGGGCCGAGTGCTTCCACTGCCACACGAGCTTCAACTTCAACGACCAGACGGTCTACGCCGGCAAGCGGGTCGTCGAGACCCCGTTCCACAACACCGGCCTCTTCAACGTCGGTGGCACGGGCGCGTTCCCGAGCCCCAACACGGGCGTGTTCGAGCTGACCGGCGTGCAGCGCGACATGGGCAGGTTCCGGGCGCCGACGCTGCGGAACATCGGGGTGACGGCGCCGTACATGCACGACGGCTCGATCGCGACGCTCCGGGCGGTGGTCCGCTTCTACTCCGACGGCGGCCGCAACATCACCAGCGGTCCGGATGCCGGCGACGGGCGCCTCAACCCGAACAAGAGCGCGCTCGTCGACCGGATCGACCTGACCCCCCGCGAGCAGGCCGACCTCGTGGCCTTCCTGAAGACGCTCACCGACCGCACCTTCCTCACCGATCCGGCTCTCTCGGACCCCTTCGCGCCCGGGAGGACGGCCCGCCGCTGAGCAGTTCCGCGCGCCGCCCCTTTTCTGGAGGCTGT
>JAEMRL010000173.1:5472-5750 GCA_016463385.1 Thermoleophilia bacterium | reverse complement strand
TCGGCACCGGCACCAGGTGGTCCGGCGCGAGGCCGGCGAGCACCGCGCAGGCCGCCCGCACCGGGCCGCCGTGGGTCACCACGAGCACCCGCGCCGCGCCGGAGGCGCGCAGGGAGCGGGCCGCGTCGGCGACGCGGTCGCACACGGCCTCCCAGGACTCGCCCCCGGGCGGGTCGGCGCGCCCCTCGCGCCAGGCCGCGAACCGGCCCCGGGGGTCGGCATAGAGCTCGGCGGCCGCCCGGCCGGTCCACTCGCCCATGGCGCTCTCGCGCCAGCGC
>JAEMRL010000173.1:0-5462 GCA_016463385.1 Thermoleophilia bacterium | reverse complement strand
GGTGACGACCACCTCGGGCGCCATCGCGGCGACCAGCGGCGCCAGCAGCCGCGCCTCCGCGCGCCCGGCCTCGCTCAGCCCGGGGTCGGCCTGGCCCTGCACCCGGCCGAGGGCGTTCCACTCCGATTCGCCGTGGCGCACGAGGATCAGTCTCACCCACCGCACCATAGGGATCGCCGCGCGGGGTGCCGGGCGCCGCCGGGGGCATGCCGGTCGCGGGATCCCGCTGTAGGCTGGGGCCCGTGATCGAGGTATGCGTCTCCGGCGCCGCCGGACGGATGGGCCAGGCCGTCGTCGGCGCGGTCGGCCGTGCCCAGGACATGCGCGTGACCATGGCGGTCGACCCCGCGCTCGCCGAGGGTCCCGGCACCTACCCGGACCTCGACGCGGCCCTCGCCTCCGGGACCCCCGAGGTGATGGTCGACTTCACCATCCCCGACACGGTCTTCGCCAACGCCCGCCAGGCCCTCTCGGCCGGGGTGCACGTGGTGGTCGGCACCACGGGCCTCACCGACGACCAGGTCGGCGAGCTGCGCGAGCTGGCCGAGGGCGGGCGCGCGAACGCCCTGATCGCCCCCAACTTCGCCGTCGGCGCCGTGCTGCTGATGCGGTTCGCCGCCGAGGCCTCCCGGCACATGGCGAAGGCCGAGATCATCGAGCTGCACCACGACCGCAAGCTCGACGCGCCCTCGGGGACGGCGCTGCGCACCGCGGCCCTGATGCACGGCGATCCGGTGATCCACTCCGTGCGGCTGCCGGGCCTGGTGGCGCACCAGGAGGTGATCCTCGGCGGGCACGACGAGACGCTGACGATCCGCCACGACTCGCTCTCGCGCGAGAGCTTCATGCCGGGTGTGGTGCTGGCCGTGCGCGCGGTGCGCAGCAGGCCGGGTCTGACGCTGGGGCTCGAGCCGGTCCTCTTCGGAGACGGATGAGTCCTCCGCCGGCCAGTCGCCGGATCCGCAAGCTCCTGGTCGCGAACCGCAGCGAGATCGCGATCCGCGTCTTCCGCGCCGCCACCGAGCTCGGGCTCCGGACGGTCGCGATCTACTCGCTGGAGGACCGCTTCGCCCTCCACCGCTTCAAGGCCGACGAGGCCTACCAGGTGGGCCGGGGCTCCGAGCCGGTGCGCGCCTACCTCGACATCGACGACATCATGCGCGTCGCGCGCGAGGCGGGCGTCGACGCGATCCACCCGGGCTACGGCTTCCTCTCCGAGAACCCCGACCTCGCCCTCGCCTGCGCCCGCGAGAACATCTGCTGGATCGGGCCGCCGCGCGAGGTGATGGAGCGCCTCGGCAACAAGGTCGAGGCCCGGGCCCTGGCCGAGCGCGCCGGCGTGCCGGTGATGCCCGCCACCGAGGCACTGCCCGACGATCCGGCCGCCGTGCGCCGCCTCGCCGAGGCCGTCGGCTTCCCCCTGATGGTCAAGGCCAGCTGGGGCGGCGGCGGGCGCGGCATGCGGATGGTGCACGACCCGGCCGCGCTCGAGGAGTCGGTCGACGCCGCCCGCCGCGAGGCGAAGGCCGCCTTCGGCAACGGCGAGGTCTTCCTCGAGCGCCTGGTGGAGCGGGCATGGCACATCGAGGTGCAGGTGCTCGCCGACGAGCACGGCGGCGTCGTCCACCTCTACGAGCGCGACTGCACGGTGCAGCGCCGCCACCAGAAGGTGGTGGAGATCGCCCCCTCGCCGCGCCTCGACCCCGGCGTGCGGGACGAGATCTGCGCGGCGGCCGTGCGGCTGATGGGGGAGGCCCGCTACCGCTGCGCCGGCACGGTCGAGTTCCTGATGGACGCCGACTCGGGCGAGTTCTTCTTCATCGAGGTCAACCCGCGCGTGCAGGTGGAGCACACGGTCACCGAGGTGGTGACCGGCATCGACATCGTCAAGGCCCAGATCCGGATCTCGCAGGGCGCGCAGATCGGCACGCCCGACAGCGGCGTGCCGCTCCAGGAGGACATCCGCGTCAACGGCTCGGCGATGCAGTGCCGCATCACCACCGAGGATCCGGAGAACCACTTCATCCCCGACTACGGGCGCATCAGCGCCTACCGCGAGGCCACCGGGTTCGGGATCCGCCTCGACGGGGGCACGGCCTACTCGTCGGCCGTCATCACCCCGTTCTACGACTCGCTGCTCGAGAAGGTGACGGCCTGGGCGCCGACGCACGAGGAGTCGACCCGCCGGATGGACCGCGCCCTGCGCGAGTTCCGGATCCGCGGGGTCACGACCAACCTCGCGTTCCTCGAGGCCCTGATCGCCCACCCGCAGTTCCGCTCGGGCGACTACACCACGCGCTTCATCGACGAGACCCCCGAGCTCTTCCGCTTCCGCCCGCGGCGCGACCGCGCCACCCGGCTGCTGGCGTTCATCGGCGAGGTGATCGTCAACGGCAACCCGGAGGTCGCCGGGCGTCCCGAGCCCGACCACCTGCCGGTGCCCGTGATCCCCGAGGTCTCGACGCAGCCCGCCGAGCCCTACGGCACACGGGACCGCCTGCGGGAGCTCGGCCCCGAGGGCTTCGCGCGCTGGATGCGCGACGAGCGGCGGCTGCTGGTCACCGACACCACCTTCCGCGACGCCCACCAGTCGCTGCTGGCCACGCGCTTCCGCACCCACGACCTGGTCGCGCCGGCCGCCTACTACGCGCGCAACCTGGCCGGCCTGTTCTCGCTGGAGGCCTGGGGCGGGGCGACCTTCGACGTGGCGATGCGCTTCCTGCGCGAGGATCCATGGGACCGCCTGTCCCAGCTGCGCGCCGCCGCCCCGAACATCCTCATCCAGATGCTCCTGCGCTCCTCGAACGCCGTGGGGTACACCAACTACCCCGACAACGTGGTGCGCTACTTCGTCGAACAGGCGGCCGAGGGCGGCATCGACCTGTTCCGCGTGTTCGACAGCCTCAACTGGGTCGAGAACATGCGCGTGGCGATGGACGCGGTGCTCGAGTCGGGCGCCCTCCTGGAGGCGGCCATCTGCTACACCGGCGACCTCACCGACCCGACCCGCTCCAAGTACGACCTCGGCTACTACGTCCGGATGGCGAAGGAGCTCGAGGCCGCCGGCGCCCACATCCTCGGCATCAAGGACATGGCCGGCCTCTGCAAGCCGGAGGCCGCACGGACGCTGGTGGGGGCGCTGCGCAACGAGATCGGCATCCCGATCCACTTCCACACGCACGACACCAGCGGCATCTCGGCCGCGTCGGTGCTCGCGGCGGCGGAGGCCGGCGTGGACGCGGTCGATCTCGCGATGGACCCGATGAGCGGCCTGACCTCGCAGCCGAACCTCGGCGGCGTGGCGGAGGCCCTGCGCGGCACCCCGCGCGACACCGAGCTCGGGCGCGAGTCGCTCGCCCGCGCCGCCGGCTACTGGGAGGCCGTCCGCGCCGCCTACGCCGGCTTCGAGAGCGACCAGCGCGCGGGGGCGTCGGAGGTCTACGAGCACGAGATGCCCGGCGGCCAGTACACCAACCTGCGCCAGCAGGCACGGGCGCTCGGCATCGAGGCGCGCTGGCGCGAGGTGGCCCGCACCTACGCCGACGTGAACCGGATGTTCGGCGACATCGTGAAGGTCACCCCGACGTCGAAGGTCGTCGGTGACCTGGCCGTCTACATGGTCACCAACGACCTCACCGCCGAGCAGGTGCTCGACCCCGATCACGAGATCGCCTTCCCGGATTCGGTGGTCGAGTACTTCCACGGCGATCTCGGCCAGCCCTACGGGGGCTTCCCCGAGGAGCTCCAGGCCAAGGTCCTCAAGGGCGAGGACCCCCTGACGGTCCGGCCCGGCGAGGTGCTCGCGCCGATCGACCTCGACGCCTCGCGCGCCGAGGCGGAGAAGAAGGTGCGCCGTCACGTCTCCGACCGGGAGCTGGCGAGCTACCTGATGTACCCGAAGGTGTTCACCGAGTTCGCCGAGCACCAGCGCCTGCACGGCGACGTCAGCGTGCTGCCGACGCCCGTCTTCTTCTACGGCCTCAAGCGCGACGACGAGCTGTTCGTCGACATCGAGCGCGGCAAGACCCTCGTGATCCGCTTCCTCGCCGCGGGCGAGGCCGACGACGAGGGCAGGCGCACGATCTTCTTCGAGCTGAACGGCCAGCCTCGCGAGGTCAAGATCGTCGACCGCTCGCTCGCGCCCACCGGCCCGGGCCGGCGCATGGCCGACGAGGGCGATCCGAGCCATGTCGCGGCCCCGATGCCGGGTCTGGTGGTGGCGGTGTCGGCCCACCCGGGGGAGAAGGTGCTGCGCGGCGACCGGCTGCTGTCGATCGAGGCCATGAAGATGGAGACCGGGGTCTTCGCCGAGCGCGACGGCGTCGTGCGCGAGGTGCTGGTGTCGGCCGGCACGCAGGTCGACACCAAGCAGCTCCTGATGGTGCTCGACGACTGACGCCCGGGGTGGCCGAGCGCCGTCGTAGGATGCGGTGGGATCCGACCTCGGAGGGGAATCGATGAGCGAAGGCTGGAGCAAGGTCGCCGAGGGCGACGTCGATCTGCGCGAGCGGCGCGGCGGCGGTGCGGCGTCGCGGGACCTCGCGGGCGCGCTCGGCGCGCAGGGCCTCACCCTGCGCGTGTGGCGCTACGAGCCGGGCAACGAGATGGCCTACCACCGCCACCACGAGCAGGAGGAGGTCTACCAGCTCCTGTCCGGCGGCCCGCAGGAGGTCCTCGTCGAGGGCGAGGTCGTGACCGTGCAGGACGGCGAGTGGCTGCGCTTCGACAAGGGCACCGCGCGCCGGATCCAGAACCACACCGATCGCCAGTCGGTGTGGCTGACCATCGGGGCCCCTCCCGGCACCGGGATCACCGACGGCATCCGCATCGACCCCGCGACCGGCCAGGAGATCCCCCGCACGTGAGCGGCGGGGTCTGATGGGCCCGCGCCTCGTGGGCCTGGCGGCGATCCTGGCCCGGCGCCAGGGCGCCGCCGCGGCGCAGACCCTGCTGCGCAAGAGCAGCGCCTGGATGGCCGACCCGTCCAACGACGCGGCCCGTCAGGCCCTGGTCGAGCAGTTGCGCGTGGGCGCCGAGAAGGCGGGGGGCACGGCGGCCCGTCTCTCCGCCCGGCTGGCGAAGGAGATCGACAAGCGGCGCGTCTCGGTGGGCGCGTGGGAGCGCGATGTGATGTCGCTGCGCTACGAGGTCGCCGACATGGCCCCCGGCCCGGTGCGGGACGCCGCGCTCGGCGCCTATGCGGCGCAGGTCTCCGCCGCGGTCCACCTGATCGCCGGCGCGGGGAACCCGGACCGGGCCCGCGCCGACGTGCTCCGCGCGCTCGCCGCGGAGGAGAGGATGCTGCGGGGCGAGCGCCTCGGGGCGGCGGAGAAGCAGCGCGCGCTCGACGCGGTGGCGGCGGCCCGGGCGGCCTGCTCCGCGCGCTGAGAGGGCCCGGAGCGGGGTCGAGGTTCTCGCGTGCGGTGCCGATGGATATGGGGTCCCGAAACACCGTTCGTCGC
>JAEMRL010000172.1 GCA_016463385.1 Thermoleophilia bacterium | reverse complement strand
GGTCGCTCGAGAGCCGCCGCACCAGCGACAGCATCTCCTCCCGGCCCGAGGGGTCCAGGCCGTTGGTGGGCTCGTCGAGGACGACGAGCTCGGGCGAGTGGACCAGCGCCTGGGCGAGCTTGGTGCGCTGCTTCATGCCGGTCGAGAAGGTCCCGATCAGACGCGAGCGCTCCTCCTCCAGGCCCACCTGGAAGAGGACCTCGGACGCGCGCAGCACCGCCGCCCGGCGCGGCAGGCCGCGCAGCTCGGCCATGTGCACCACCAGATCGCGGGCGGTCATCTCGAGCGGCAGGCAGTCGCGCTCGGGCATGTACCCGAGGCGCCGCCGGACCTCGCCGGGGTGCCGCGCCGCGTCGATCCCCAGCACCTCGACGGTGCCCGAGTCCGGCGGCACCAGGCCGAGGACGGCCTTCATCAGCGTGGACTTCCCGGCGCCGTTGGCGCCCAGCAGGCCGGTCGCGGTCGACGTCAGCTCGACGCTGACGTCGTCGAGGGCCTGCACCGCGCCGAAGCGCTTCGAGACGCCCGCGGTGGCGATCAGGTGTCGCACGCGCGTGCCGTCGGAGGTGGGGGAGGTGGACGTCACGCGGACCCCATCTTAGGCATCCCCCCGTTCCGGGGGTCGTCCGGGCGGCACGGCCGGCGCGCCGTCTCCCGCAGGGACGCGCCGGCGCTCCCACGCGCCCAGCGCGAGGAGCACGACGATCGAGACGCCGACGACGGCGCGCACCCACCGGAGCGCCTCCCGGCCGGCGTCCGAGGCCGCCCAGGGCCCGGGCAGGTCGAGGCCGGGGATGTCCGGCAGGGGGACCGCCCCGCCGGCGGGCTCCTGCTGCTCGCCGGCGATGCCGAGGGCCCTGGCGATCCTCCGGGCGCGCCGGACGCGCGGGTCGTGGTGCTCGGATCCCATGTCCGCATGGTGGCCCGGCCGTGGGCCGCCCCGCATCGGCGGGACGGATGGACCGGGTCTACGACTTCAGGATGAGCCCGGCCGCACGAGCCCGGCCTCGTACGCGAGGACCACCGCCTGGACGCGGTCGCGCAGGCCGAGCTTCCGCAGCACCGACGACACGTGCGTCTTCACGGTCGCCTCGGTCAGGTGCAGGTGCGCGGCGATCTCCGCGTTCGACAGGGCCAGGGCCACCAGCCGGAGCACCTCGGCCTCCCGGGCGGTGAGGTCGGCCAGGGCGTCCGTGGGCGCCGCCGTGCGCGGGATCATGGCCGCGAAGCGGTCGAGCAGCCGGCGCGTCACGCTCGGCGCGAGCAGGGCGTCGCCGCGGGCCACCACGCGCACCGCGTCGGCCAGTTCCTCCGGGCGGATGTCCTTGAGCATGAACCCGCTCGCGCCAGCGTCGAGGGCGGAGAAGACGTACTCGTCGAGGTCGTGGGTGGTCACCATGACGACGCGCGTGGCGCTGCCCGAGGCCACAATCCGCCGGGTGGCCTCGATGCCGCCGACGCCCGGCATGCGGACGTCCATCAGCACGACGTCCGGCGCCAGCCGGGTGACGAGCTCGACCGCCTGCGCGCCGTCGGCGGCCTCGCCCACCACCTCGATGTCGTCGCGGGCGTCGAGGATCATGCGGAATCCGCCCCGCACCAACGCCTGGTCGTCGGCGAGGACGACGCGGATCCTCACCGCGAGGTCCCGAGGGGCAGCCGCGCGTGGACCCGGTAGCCGCCGCCGGGGGCGGGACCGGCCTCGACGACCCCGCCGAGGAGGGCGGCGCGCTCGCCCATCCCGATCAGCCCGTGACCCTGCCCGCCGGAGTCCCGCGGAGGCGTCGTCCCGTCGTCGCGCACATCGATCTCGAGCGCCTCCGGCCCGTAGCGAACGGTCACGTCCGCCCGGCTGGCCCGGGCGTGCCGGACCGTGTTGGTGAGGGCCTCCTGGACGATGCGGTACGCGGAGAGGTCGACGCCCGCGGGCAGCGGCGTCGCCTCGCCCTCCCGGTGGACCTCCACCGTCAGGCCCCCGGCGCGCAGGGGCGCCGCGAGCGCGTCGAGCGCGTCCAGCCCGGGCCGGGGGGCGCCCGCGCTCTCCTCGGGACCGGGACGCACCGCGCTCAGCAGGCGCCGCAGCTCGCCGAGGGCGTCCCGGGCGCTCCTCTCGATCGACCCCAGGGCCGCGCGGGCCTGGTCCGGGCGCCGCTCGAAGACGTCCTCGGCCGCGGCGGCCTGGACGATGATGACCGAGACGCTGTGAGCGATCACGTCGTGCAGCTCGCGCGCGATGCGGGCCTGCTCCTCGCCCACGGCGCGCCGGGCGGCCTCGGCGATCGCCAGCCGGCGGCTCCGTGCGGCCTCGCCGAGGGCCCAGACGGCCACGATGAAGGCGGTGGTGAAGACCGCGTCCTCCACGGTCGCGGTCACGAAGTTCACGGCCGAGGCGGCCACGAGGGCGGCGAGGCCGACGAGGGAGACGCGCGGCGGCCGGGCGGACGCGAGCGATCCGAGCGCGAAGAAGCCGGCGACGGGCAGGACCGCCTCGGGGATCAGCAGGAGGTATCCCAGTCCCGCGACCAGGACCACCGCCATGACCCGCTCGGGGTGGATCCTCCTCCAGCGCAGGGCCGCGCCCTGCACGACCGCCAGCACGACCGCGGAGCCCACCACGATGGGCGCCGAGCCGTCGCCTTCGTCGACCGCGACCAGGATGAGGAACAGGCCCACGACCCACGGGATGACGAGGTCGGCGACGCGCATGAGGCGGGACGGGGGGATCACCGGCCCGATCGTGGCCGATCGGCGCGCTCGCCGCATCCGTCCTGAGGATGAGTGCGGCGGGCGATCACGCGACCCCCACCCGCCGACCGGCGCGGGTGGGGGTGCGGAGGACGGGCTAGGAGACGGTCGTGGCCTCGGCCGACGAGGGCTCCGGGGCGACGAACGCGAGGTTCGAGCCGTCGATGAACGACTCGGTGAGCTCGTGGCAGACCGAGTCGGGGTGCTGGATCGGCGGGCTCTTCATGAAGTACGAGGAGGGGCCCTCCAGCGTGCCGCCGATGCCGCGGTCGAGCGCCAGCTTGGCGCAGCGGACGGCGTCGATCACGATGCCGGCCGAGTTCGGCGAGTCCCACACCTCGAGCTTCAGCTCGATGTTGATCGGCACCTCGCCGAAGCCGGTGCCCTCGACGCGGATGTGCGCCCACTTGCGGTCGGTCAGCCACGGCACGTAGTCGCTCGGGCCGATGTGGACGTCGTCCTTGTCGATCACGGTGCCCATGACCGAGGTGACCGCGTTCGTCTTGGAGATCTTCTTCGACTCCAGGCGCTCGCGCTCGAGCATGTTGAGGAAGTCGGTGTTGCCGCCGAAGTTGAGCTGCGAGGTGTGCGCCATCTTCACGCCGCGCTCGCGCATCAGGTGGACGAGCTGGCGGTGGACGATGGTGGCGCCGACCTGGCTCTTGATGTCGTCGCCGACGATCGGCAGGCCGCGCTCACGGAAGCGGTTCTGCCAGTAGGGCTCGCGGCCGATGAAGACGGGCACGCAGTTCACGAACGCGCAGCCGGCGCGCAGGATCTGCTCGACGTACCACTTGGTGGCGTTCTCGGAGCCGACCGGCAGGTAGCTCACGACCACGTGGGTGTTGGTGTCGCGGAGGATCCCGGCGATGTCGGCCGTCGGGCCCGGCGCCTTGGTGATGACCTCCTTGAGGTACTTGCCGAGGCCGTCGTGGGTCATGCCCCGCTGCACCTCGACGCCCTGGTGGGGGACGTCCGAGATCTTGATCGTGTTGTTGGGCTCTGCGAAGACCGCCGCCGACAGGTCCTGGCCGACCTTCGTCACGTTGATGTCGAAGGCGGCCGTGAACTTGATGTCACGGACGTGGTAGCCGCCCAGGTTGACGTGCATGAGCCCCGGGACGAACTCGTCCTCCTTGGCGTCCTTGTAGAACTCGACGCCCTGGACCAGGGACGAGGCGCAGTTGCCCACCCCGATGATGGCTACGTTGACGGTGTCGCTCACGGGCGGTTCTCCTCGTGTGGATCGGTGTTCATACACAAATGTCTTTCGTGTTTTTACACGAAATCACCTTTAGTGTACAGTCCCGCCCCGGACATGGCACGCCCACTCATCGCATACCTCCGCGTCGCGCCCCGTGAGCGCAGCGGCGATCGTCCCGGGCTCGACGTGCAGCGCGACGCGATCGACCGCGCAGCTCGCGAGAAGGGCTGGGAGATCGTCCGCGCCGAGGAGGACGTCCGCTCCGGCAGGACCCTCCGGCGCCCCGGCCTGCGTGCGGCCCTGGCGGCGTGCCGGGCGGGCGAGGCCGAGGGCATCGTGGTCGCGCGGCTCGATCGCCTGACCTATTCGCTGGTCGATCTCGCCGAGCTCGTGCGGGAGGCCGTCGAGGGTGGCTTCACCTTCGTGTCGCTGCGGCCCGAGGTCGACCTGTCGGCCGACGGCGGGCGGGCGGTGGGGGAGGTGCTGGCCGAGGCGGCCACCTGGCAGCCCCGCGCCATCGCCACCGCCGGCCGGGCCCTCGCGGGTCGCCCCGGCCGCCCGTCATCGACCCCCGCGCCCGTGGCGGCGCGCATCCGCGAGCTGCGCGCCGAGGGCATGACCCTGCAGGCGATCTGCGACACCCTCAACGAGGAGCGGATCCCGACGCCGCGCGGCGGCGCCGAATGGCGCCCCACCTCGTTGCGCTCCGTCCTCCGCTAGGGCCGGGCCGCCTCGCGCGCAGGGCAGGTGAGCCCCGCGCCGTCCACGTAGCCCTGCCACCTGTCAGCGGTCTCCGCGAAGCCCGCCGCGGGGTAGGCGGCGGCGAGGTCGGTCAGCAGCCTGACGTGATAGCAGTGGTAGTTGAGGTCGGCGAGGTAGGTGCGCCAGGGGCGGCCCGGCGTGAGGAGGCCGTAGAGGCTCCACGACCCGGTGTCGTGATCGGCCAGGTGGCGCTCCAGCGACCGCGCGCCACGATCGGCGAGGTCCCGGGCGAGGGCCGCGGCCTCGGTGGCCGGCGCGCCGCCCCCGGGAGTGGTCTCGAGGATCGTCGCGGCGCCGCGCAGGTTGAGCAGGGTCACCATGAAGCCGTTGAGCGCCCCGCCCTTCCAGGGGTCCTCGCCGGGATAGGCGCGCTCGACGTACCAGGGCGTGAGGGGCTGGGCAGGGGCGGTGCGGACCATGCTGCGCACACCGCCACCGCCGACGTCGGCGGTGAAGGCCGCGAGCGCCCCGAGCGCCGCGGCCGCGAAGCGCGGATCGCCGGTCTCGGCCTGCGCGTGGGCCATCGTCAGCGCGACGCGGGCCTGCGCCATGCCCGAGGTGCCCGGGACGATCGCCGCGGGGTCGTCGGCCACGTCGTAGTACTCCCAGGCGCGGAACGGGCGCGCGCCCGCGCGCCGCTCGACGCCCATCTCGAGGAGCGCCCCCGCGAGGGCGGCCGCCGGCACGTCGTCGTTGAGGTCGCGCCAGCGGCCGGTGGTGGCGACCGGGTTCACGGCGAAGCCCTGCCCGGCGCGGTAGGTCAGGATCACCCCGTCCTCGTCGCGCAGCAGCACCCGGCTCTGCGGGGACCCGCGGTCGCGGAACCACCAGGCGTTCGCCCGCAGCGCGCGCACGACGGTCGCGCGGCGGCCGGCCGGGACCGATGCCGCGTCCGGGCCGACGTAGGTCCGCCAGAGCGAGAGGGAGCGCGCGAGATCGGACCGCTCCACCGATCCCGGCTCCGCGGCGGCGAGGGCGGCGGCCAGGGCCCGGTGGGCCGGGTCCGCGCCGGTCAGCGCCGTCTCCGGCGGGATCGCGACGCCGGTCGGCGGATCCGGAGG
>JAEMRL010000171.1 GCA_016463385.1 Thermoleophilia bacterium | reverse complement strand
CCAGCACGACCGGCATGTCGCCCGTGAAGTCGACCGCGCCGACGGCGTAGGCGCAATCGTGGATGTTGGAGGGGTGCAGTCCCGCATCGCCCCCGTCGGAGCGCACCCACCCGGGCCGCGGGCCGAGCAGGCGGACGCCGGTGCGGTCCGAGTTGTGGTGGACGCTCCACGACGCCGCCAGGAACTCGTCGAGGTACTCCTCGGTGAAGAAGTCGGGGGCGGCGTGGGGGCCGTAGTGGACCTCGACCTCCCACTCGGAGGCGATCTCGGGGATCGCGCCGGGCGGGGCGGCCGCGCCGGCCGGCGTGCCGGGGTCGGGCCCGAGGCGCAGGACGTCGCCGGTGCGCAGGGCCCGGCCGCCGTGCCCGCCGAAGCCCCCGAGGGTGAAGGTGGAGGCGCTGCCGAGGTAGCGGGGCGCGACGAAGCCGCCCGCGACGGCCAGGTAGGTCCGGGCCCCCGGGCCCTCGACGGCGCCGAGGCGCAGGGTGCTGCCGCGGGCCACCGCGAACGGGGTCCACCACGGCACCGGATCCCCGTCGAGGTCGGCGGCCATCCGCGCGCCGGCGAGGCAGACGCGCGCGTCCCGGTCGAAGCGCAGGGTGGGGCCGATCCGGGTCATCTCGAGCGCCACCGCCCCCTCGGGGTTCCCGGCCAGGCGGTTCGCGAGACGGTGGCTGCGGTCGTCCATGGGACCCGAGGGCGGGACGCCCACGGCCCAGAGCCCGAGGCGCCCGGGGTGGTCCTGCAGCGTGGTCACCAGACCCGGCGCGAGCACCTCGACGGTCGCCGGCTCCGGGGCGAGGCCGGCGAGCGCGGCGGTCGTGGGCCGGCCCTCGGCGAAGGGGCCCGAGGCCGTCGCCGCGGCCAGGAGCCCGAGGTTGGTCTCCAGGCCGTGCAGCTCGGTGGCCGCCAGCGCCGCGGCCATCCGGGCGAGCGCGTCGGAGCGGTCGTCCCCGTGCACCACCAGCTTGGCGAGCAACGGATCGTAGTGCGGCGTCACATGCGTGCCGTCCTCCACCCACCCGTCCACGCGCACGCCCTCCGGGAAGCGGACGCGCGTCAGCAGGCCCGAGGAGGGGCGGTGCCCGCGCGCAGGGTCCTCGGCGTAGACCCGGGCCTCGATGGCGTGGCCCCGCGGGACCGCGGCGGCGGCCGCGCCCAGGTCGCGCCCGCCCGAGGCGATCCGGATCATCTCCTCGACCAGGTCGATGCCGAGCACCTCCTCGGTGACGGCGTGCTCCACCTGGAGCCGGGTGTTCACCTCGAGGAAGAACGCCTCGCCGGTGTCGGCGTCGAGCAGGAACTCGACCGTCCCGGCCGAGCGGTAGGAAACCTGCTCGCCGAGCCGCACCGCGTCGGCGTGCAGGCGCGCGCGCAGGCCGTCGTCGAGTCCCGGCGCGGGCGCCTCCTCCAGCACCTTCTGGTGGCGCCGCTGCAGCGAGCAGTCGCGGTCGCCGAGGGCGACCACCCGGCCCCGGCCGTCGCCGAGGATCTGGACCTCGACGTGGCGGGCCCGTGGCACGTGCCGCTCGAGGAAGGCGCCGCCGCCGCCGAAGCTCGCCTCGCCCACGCGGGCGACCCGCGCGAGGGCGTCCGCGAGCTGCTCCGGGCCGGTGCACACCGACATGCCGATGCCCCCGCCCCCGGTGGTGCTCTTGACCATCACCGGGTAGCCGATGGCCGCCGCCTCGCGCAGGGCCTCGTCGGCGCCCGCGAGAACCCCCGAGCCGGGGAGCAGCGGCACCCCGGCCGCCCGGGCCAGGTCGCGGGCCGAGTCCTTGCGGCCGAAGACGCGGATCTGCGCGGGCGTGGGTCCGCAGAACACCAGGCCCGCGTCCTCGACGGCCTCCGCGAAGCCCGCGTCCTCGCTCAGGAAGCCGTAGCCGGGATGGACCGCGTCGGCCCCGTGGGCGCGCGCCGCCGCGATCAGGAGGTCGGCCCGCAGGTAGCTCTCGGCGGCGGGCGCCGGGCCCAGGCGGTGGGCCGCGTCGGCCATCCGGACGTGCGGGGCGCCGGCGTCGGCGTCGGAGTGGACCGCCACGGCGCCGATGCCCATCCGCCGCAGCGTCCTGATGATGCGGCAGGCGATCTCGCCCCGGTTGGCCACCAGCACCCGGCGCACGGCCGGGGGCTCAGGCACCCGTGACCGGCTCGGGCTCGGTGACCACCAGCCGGACGGGCGTCGGGTCGAACCCGTTGCAGGGGTTGTTGATCTGCGGGCAGTTCGAGATCACGACGAGCGTGTCCATCTCCGCCCGCAGGTCGACGTACAGGCCCGGCGCCGAGATGCCGTCGACGATCCCGAGCGTGCCGTCCTCCTCCACCGGGACGTTCATGAACCAGTTGATGTTGCTGACCATGTCGCGCTTGCCCATCTCGCGCGGGGCGTGCGCGGTGAGGAAGTTCTCGACGCAGGCGTGCTGGTGCTTGGTGTGGTGGCCGTAGCGGAGGGTGTTCGACTCCTGGCTGCAGGCGCCGCCGATGGTGTCGTGGCGCCCGCAGGTGTCGTCGGTGATCACCATCATCACCGCGCCCTCCCCCGACAGCAGCCGCGAGCCCGTGGTGAGGAAGATGCTGCCCTGCTCGGCGATCGTGTCGGGTGCGCTGTAGCGCTCGGACGGGTCGTCGGCGCGGTAGAGGATGCAGTCGACCGCCTGGTTGCCGCCGAGGTCGATGATGCGGAGGGTCTGGCCGGCCCGCACGACGCCCGACCAGGGCGCCCGGGCCGCCACCACCTCGTCGCTCACGATCCGGCCCGCGGGGGCGCCGCTCACGGCCGCACGCCGAGGCCGCGGAGGTGGTCCTCGGTGTTCTCGAAGGCCCGCAGGCGCTCGGGCGTCGCCGACCGAAGCGGGTCGTCGGGCCCGGTGGGCGGCCCCTCCCACGCGGTCACCCTCAGCGGGCTGCAGGCGTGGCCCTCGCGCGCGTCGAGGCGGTGCGGGGAGTTGACCAGCGACACCAGCACGTCCTGCTCGGCGCGCAGCGTCACGTGCCGCCCGGGAGCGCGCGCGCCCGTGAAGACCAGCCCGCCGTCGGCCGCCACCCGGACCCCGGCGAAGAGGGTCAGGGCGGGTGGAAGGTCGCGCCGGCCGAGGCCGTGCTTGGCCATCGCCATCAGCAGGCGGGTCCGCGAGGCCGGGTGCGGCCCGCAGAGGGCGTCGTGGCGGGCGCTGGTGTCCTCCTCGAGGGTCATCAGCACGCGCCCCATGTCGGAGAGCAGCAGCGACCCGGGGCCGAGGTACGCCGTCCACTGCACCTTGACGGTGTCGGCCACGTTGAGGCGCTCGGCCGGAGCGTGCGCGCTGTGCAGCATCAGCGTGGCGCAGGCGTCGCCGGCGGCGTCGGACAGGCGCAGCCGCGCCCCCCGCGGCAGGCGGTGCGCGCAGTAGGCGCCGTCGCCGAGCGTCTCCTCCCAGATCAGCCGCTCCGGCGCCACGCCGGCGGGCGGGTCGGCGGCCGACGAGGCCGGGACGGTGGGCTGGCTCTCGGCGCGGCGGCCGGCCTGCGCCCGGGCGTGGTCCCGGGCCCCGTGGGTGCTCGACGTGAGGGACAACGCGACTCCTGGGGACTGCCGGGATGTTTCAAGGATGCATCGAAACTGCGGCCTAAGCCTGCGTGACGCGGGCGCGGCCGTCAAGCCCCCGCCGCGGATCACGCACTAGAGTGGCCGCCATGGAGGCCGGGACGACCCACGACGAGGCCCCCCGTCCGCGCACGGGACGCCCGCGCGCCGACGACCGCCCGCTCGAGCGCGAGCCGCGCGAGGAGATCGTCGCCGTGGCCAGCCGGCTCTTCGCCGAGCGCGGGGTCGCCGGCACCACGATGAGCGAGATCGCCCGCCGCTCGGGGCTGCGCCAGTCGTCGGTCTACTACTACTTCCGCGACAAGGAGGCGATCCTCGAGGAGATCCTCGGCAGCGTGAACCGGGTGATCCTCGATCAGCTCGCGCGCGTCAACGCGGAGGGTGGCCCGCCCGCCCTGCGCCTCTACCGGCTGATCCGCCTCGACGTGCTCCAGCTCTGCGCCTTCCCGTACGACATCAACGAGATCTCCCGCCTGTCGGCGCTCCAGGAGGAGCGCTTCGCCCGCTTCTGGCAGGAGCGCCGCGCGCTCAACCGGGCCGTCGAGGAGCTGGTGCGCGAGGGGATCGCGGCCGGCGATCTGGTTGACGTCGACCCCCGTCTCGCGGCGCTCACCCTGCTGGCCAACGACGAGGCCACCCAGAACTGGCACCGCCCGGTCGGCGCGCTCGGCCAGCTCGAGGGCGACGGATACGCGCCCGAGCAGGTCGCCACCTTCTCGGCCGACCTCGCCGTGGGGGGCCTGCTGGCCGAGCGCGCGCGCCTGGCCGCCCTGCGTGCCGAGGCGCGGGAGCGCGACCCGGGCTGAACCCGCCCGAGTGGGGCCTCCCGCCACGGGGGCCAAGCGGGCGCCGTGTTCTTCCACCCTGGGGCCGACTCGCCGCGGCAGGGGTGTCAATACGTTATCGAAAGCCCGGGCCACCGCCCGGTCGCGGTCGATCGGCCGCACCCCGACGCACGAGGTCCGCCCATGAGATTCCTGCGCATCCCACTGCTCGCCGGCCTCGTGGCCGCCCTGGCCCTCGGGGCGTCCGCCTGCGGAGGCGATGACGACGAGGCCGCCGCCGACACCACGGCCGCCGCGGCCGCCGGACCCACGATCACCCTCGGCTACAGCGCGTGGCCGGGCTGGTTCCCGCTGAAGGTCGCCGAGGAGAAGGGCTTCTTCGAGAAGGCGGGGGTCGACGTGAAGCTCCGTTTCTTCACCGACTACATCGCCTCGATCGACGCATTCACCGCCGGCCAGATCGACGGCAACACCCAGACCCTGAACGACACGATGGCCGGGGTGGCCGCGGGGCAGAAGGCCGCGATCGTCGTCAACACCGACTTCTCGGCGGGCAACGACGCGATCATCGTCGACGAGTCGATCGACACGATCGAGGACCTGAAGGGCAAGACCATCGCGGCCGAGGCCGGCGTGGTCGATCACTTCCTCCTCCTGCAGGGACTGGAGTCGGTGGGCCTCAGCGAGGACGACATCGAGTTCCGCGGCGTCCTCACCGACGCCGCCGCGGCCGGCTTCGCGGGCGGCGAGTTCGACGGCGTCGGCGTCTTCGCCCCCTTCACCACCGAGGCCCTCAAGCGCCCCGGCTCGAAGGTGCTCTTCAGCTCCGCCGACTTCCCCGGGAGCATCTCCGACCACATCGTGCTCTCGAGCGACCTCGTCGCCGAGCGGCCCGAGGACGTCCAGAAGATCGTGGACGCCTGGTACGAGACGCTCGCCTACATCGAGGCGAACCCGGAGGAGACGACGGCGATCATGGCCGAGCAGGCCGGCGTCACCCCCGCCGAGTACGCGACCTACGCCGAGGGCACGCAGATCCTCGACGCGGCCGCGGCGCTGGAGGCGTTCGCCGACTCCTCGGAGCCGACCTCGCTCCCCAACACGGCGCGCAAGATCAACCCGTTCCTGGTCTCGTCGGGGCTGACCCGCGAGGAGGCCGATCTCACCGGGCTGTTCTCCGACTCCTTCACGAAGGCCGCCGTCGACGCGAGCGGAGGGGAGTGACCCGCCGGGTCGTGCCATGCCGCCCCTGAAGGACGACACGAGCACGACGACGGGCGCCGCTCCCCCCGGGGAGCGGCGCACCGTCATCCAGTGGCGCCGGACGCTCGGCGCCCAGCGCCGCGGCACCCGGGGCCGCCGTCAGCACGCGCTGCTGCGCGTGCGCGACGACATCCCGGCGGGGTGGCGGATC
>JAEMRL010000170.1 GCA_016463385.1 Thermoleophilia bacterium | reverse complement strand
CGCCCACCGGCAGCTGACTCGGGTGGCCCGGGACGAACGACTCCCACTCGGCGCCCAGGGCACGCAGGGCGAGCGTGGCCGAGAGGGCGATGTGGTCGCTCACGATCCGCTCGGGCCGGACCTCCGCCACGATCTCCTCGAGGCGGCGGGCGACGGCCGCGGGCTGCCAGAGCAGGTCGTCGGTGCGCCGCTCGGCCTGCAGCAGCAGGGTCGGCACCGCCCCCTGGCGCGTGGCGGCGAAGAAGGCGCGCAGGTGGCGCTCCTCCTCGGCCTCCTGCTCCTCCGGCCGGATCACGCCGGTGTTGCTGCCGCGCCCGAGCGCCAGCTCGCGCCACTCGAAGCCGTCGGCCACGACGCGGTCGCGCAGGGCGGCTCCCGTCGCCACCACGACGCGCTCGCCCTCGGCCGCCAGCCGGCCGGCGTGGACCGCCAGCGGCCCGTAGTGCGACGCGTACGCCGGGCTCAGGACGAGGGCGGTCATCCCCCCGCGGCCGCCGGCGTGCCCACCGGCACCTCCGGGGCGACCTGCAGGTACAGCTCGACGAGCCGGCCGGCCATGCGCTCGATCGTCATCTCGCCGAGGACGGCCGCGCGCGAGGCCTCCGCCCGCCCCGGCACCGGGGCCAGCGTGAGCGCGTGGTGGATGCCCTCGCGGATCGACTCCGCCCGGGTCCCGTCCACCAGCACGCCGTTGGCCGCGTCGATGTAGGTCGCCGGCCCGCCCACCTCCGGCGCGACGGCCACCAGGCCGGCGCCGAGCGCCTCGACGATCGCGAGGCCGTACTCCTCCTTGGCGCTGCCGCACACATAGGCGCCGTCACCCTCGGCGGCGCGCGCCAGCACCCGCATGGCGTCGAGGTGCGGGCGGTGGCCGAGCATCACCAGGCCGGCGCCGGCCTCCGGGTGACGGACCAGGGCGGCGTCGATCGCCGCGAGCGTCTCGCGCTCCTCGGGGGACGGCTCCTCGAGGTCGCCGCCGACGATCACCAGGTTCGTCCGCGCGCGCAGGCCGGCGTCGCCGGCCCACGCCTCGACGATCCGGTCGGTCCCCTTCGCGGCGGCCAGCCGGCCGACGGTCACGAGCAGGGGCAGCGCGCGGCGGGCCTCCGGCATCGCCGCGATGCGCCGCCCGAGGTCGTCGAGCACGGGCACCGGGGCGCCCGCCTCCGCGCGGCGGGCGTCGGCGCGGGCGCGCCGGAGGCTCCCGGCGTGGACGCCCTCCGGGATGACGGCGGCGCGGGCGGCGAGGCTCTGCGGATCGACGCCGAGCAACCGGGGGATCTCGCGCATGGCGTCCTCGCGGGGCATCACCGCGAGGCCCGCCGACTCGCGCGTCAGCCGCTCGACGAGCCGCGCCCGGAACCACCAGTGCTCGGCGGCGTCGCGCGCGCCGAGCGCGTGGCGGGCGTCCTCGTCGAGCTCGCCCAGGGCGTCGAGGGTGGCGTGCGGGTCCGGCGCCGCCGTGAACACGACCGGGATGCCGAGGTCGCGCGCGACGCGTGCGGCGGCGAGCGTGCCGACGTCGCCCATGCGCAGGTGGATCACGTCGAACGGCCCCTGCGCGCGGAGCTGGCGGCGGATGCCGCGCTCCACCACCACCCGGTGCTCCCAGGCGTCGCGCATCGGCGAGGGCGGCATCGGGACGGCGCCGAACGAGGCGCCCTCCTCCCGCGGCCAGAGCGCGTCGGCGAGGGCGTCCGTGCCGGCGCCGCGGCTGAGCGTCAGCACCCGGGCCACCCCGGGGGTGGCGGCGAGGGCCTCGCCGAGCAGCACCAGGAGGCTCGCGATGCCGCCCGTGTCGCCGATGCCGGCGCGGGTGAGGCCCGGGTCGAGGTCGGCGTGAAGGAAGAGCTGGGCGATCGCCAGCCCCGGCGGCCGGTCGCCGGCCGGCGGACGCTGCGGCGACGCGTCGAGCAGCGCCAGCACGGCCTGCGGGGCCACCTGCTCGTCGGAGCTGGCGGCCAGGCCGACCAACGTCGCCCTGGACCCCGCCCCGCCGCGATCGCCGAGCGCGGCCACCGCGGCCGACCGCACTGCCGAGTCCTCGCCGTCGGCGTCGAGGGCGATCCGCGTCAGCGCGTCGGTGGCCTCGTGCGCCGGGTCGAGGCCGAGCGTCTCCACGAGCCGCGCCCGGACCTGTGGCGCGCCGGTCTCCGCCAGCGCCGCCGTCACCGGATCGCGCAGCTCCCCTCCGGTCCGCAGCGCCTGGCGACCGAGCGAGCGCTGGGCGAGCATTCCGGCGAACCCTCCGGCTGCCGCCATCTCCAGTAGCCGTGCCGTCGCCGCGGCGACCGGGGCACGTCCCCCGATCGCCCACGCCGCGTGCTCGCGGCGCCAGCCGTCGCCGGCGTGGAGCAGCCCGAGCAGCGCGTCGTCGGCGATCGGCCCGGGCGCCCCGGCGAGCGCATGGATGGCGCCGATCGCGAGAAGCGGATCCGCATCGTGGGTGGCCGCGACGATGTCGGGCGCCTCGTCGGCACCGGTCGCAGGACCCACGGCGGCCGCCAGCGCCGCTGCGGCTCCGAGCGCGCCGACAACCGTCCGCTCCGCGGCGAGCGCGTGCAGATGGCGGCGCACGTTCCGGTCGGGGGGTCCGGGGGCGATCGCGTTCTTCTCCGTCCGGGCGAGTGCGTCCGTCCTACCCCGAAGACGGTAGGGCGACGCCCGCCCCCCCGGAAGGGGATCCGCCCGGGCGCCGGGGGCGCTTTACCAATCTTGAATCGTTCCAAATTACGCCGGTAGGGTGCGCGCGTGACCGCGACGTCCGACGCCGAGCACGCCCTCCGCGGGGCCTCCCTGCGGGTGACCCGGCCGCGCGTCGCCGTGCTGGCGGCGGTTCACGAGCACCCGCACGCCGACACCGACGCGATCATCCGCGCCGTGCGCTCCGGCACCGGCGGGGTGTCCACGCAGGCCGTCTACGACGTGCTGCGCGCGCTGACGTCGGCGGGCCTGGTACGGCGCATCGAGCCCGCGGGGTCGGTGGCGCGCTACGAGGCGCGGGTGGGCGACAACCACCATCACGTCGTCTGCCGCTCGTGCGGCGCCATCGCCGACGTCGACTGCGCCGTCGGGGCCGCGCCCTGCATGGCCGCATCCGACGACCACGGCTTCTCGATCGACGAGACCGAGGTCACCCACTGGGGTGTCTGCCCGGACTGCACCACCGCACACAGCCCCTGAACACCCCACCGATCCGGTCATCCGCCCGGTCGAGATGGGACGCCCGTGCCTGAAACCCTGCGATGAACGAAGGCGAGAACACCGTGGAGAACGAGAGCAAGTGCCCCTTCTCGGGCGCGAACGGCAGGTCGAACCGCGATTGGTGGCCGAACCAGCTGGACGTGAGCGCCCTGCACCAGAACTCCCCCATGGCCGACCCCATGGGCGCGGAATTCGACTACGCGGAGGCCTTCTCGGCCCTCGACCTGGACGCGCTCAAGCGCGACATCGTCGAGGTGATGACGACCTCGCAGAGCTGGTGGCCGGCCGACTACGGCCACTACGGGCCCTTGTTCATCCGCATGGCGTGGCACAGCGCGGGCACCTATCGCATCAGTGACGGGCGCGGGGGCGCGGGGTCGGGCGAGCAGCGCTTCGCCCCGCTCAACAGCTGGCCGGACAACGCCAACCTCGACAAGGCGCGGCGGGTGCTGTGGCCGGTCAAGAAGAAGTACGGGCGGGCGATCTCCTGGGCCGACCTGATGGTGCTCGCCGGCAACGTGGCCCTCGAGGACATGGGCTTCGAGACCTTCGGCTTCGGCGGCGGGCGTGAGGACGTGTGGGAGCCCGAGCAGGTCAACTGGGGCAACGAGGACACGTGGCTGGGTGACGCGCGCTACAGCGGCGACCGCGAGCTGGCGAACCCTCTCGCCGCCGTGCAGATGGGCCTGATCTACGTGAACCCGGAGGGGCCGAACGGCAACCCCGACCCGGTCCTCGCGGCCCGTGACATCCGGGACACGTTCTCGCGCATGGCCATGAACGACGAGGAGACGGTCGCGCTGGTCGCGGGCGGCCACACCTTCGGCAAGAACCACGGCGCCGGCGACGCCGCGCTGGTGGGCCCGGAGCCCGAGGCGGCCCCCCTCCAGGAGATGGGTCTCGGCTGGACCAGCGGCCACGGCAGCGGCCGGGGCGTGGACACCATCACCAGCGGCCTCGAGGGCGCCTGGACCCCGACGCCGACGACCTGGGACAACAGCTTCTTCGAGACCCTCTTCGGCTACGAGTGGGAGCTGACCAAGAGCCCGGCCGGCGCCTGGCAGTGGACCCCCACCGACCCGGCCGCGGCCGACGCCGTGCCCGACGCCCACGACCCCTCCGCGCGGCACGCCCCGGTGATGCTCACCACCGACCTCGCGCTGCGCATGGACCCGGTCTACGAGCCGATCTCGCGGCGCTTCCACGAGAACCCGGAGGAGTTCGCCGACGCGTTCGCCCGGGCCTGGTTCAAGCTCACCCACCGCGACATGGGCCCGATCGCCTGCTATCTCGGCCCGGAGGTGCCCGCCGAGCCGCTGCTCTGGCAGGACCCCGTCCCGGCGGTCGACCACGAGCTCGTCGGCCCCGCCGACATCAGCGCCCTGAAGGCCGCGATCCTCGCCACGGGGCTGAGCACCGCGCAGCTCGTCTCCACCGCGTGGGGCTCCGCCTCCACGTTCCGCGGCACCGACAAGCGCGGCGGCGCCAACGGCGCCCGCATCCGCCTGGCCCCGCAGCGGGACTGGGCGGCCAACGACCCGGCGGCGCTCGCTGCCGTTCTGCAGGCCCTCGAGAAGGTGCAGCAGGACTTCAACGCGTCGAAGGCCGGCGGCACCGTCCGGGTCTCGCTCGCCGACGTGATCGTGCTCGGCGGGTGCGCCGCCGTGGAGCAGGCCGCGGCGGAGGCCGGGTCCGACGTCCGGGTGCCCTTCGCCCCCGGTCGCACGGACGCCTCCCAGGAGCAGACCGACGTCGAGTCGTTCGCGGTGCTCGAGCCGGTCGCCGACGGCTTCCGCAACTACCTGGCCCCGGGCCAGAGCCGCCCGGCCGAGCAGCTGCTGATCGACAAGGCCCAGCTGCTCGGGCTGACCGCGCCCCAGATGACCGCCCTGGTGGGCGGGCTCCGGGTGCTCGGCGCCAACCACGACGGCTCCTCGCTCGGGGTCTTCACCTCCCGCCCCGGGGCGCTGACGAACGACTTCTTCGTGAACATCCTCGACGCCGGCACCGTGTGGGGGCCGACATCGGAGGCGGAGGAGACGTTCGAGGGCCGGGACCGCGAGACCGGCGAGGTCCGCTGGACCGGCAGCCGCGTCGATCTGCTCTTCGGGTCGAACTCCATCCTGCGCGCCCTCGTGGAGGTCTACGCCAGCGACGACAGCCGGCAGAAGTTCGTGGACGACTTCGTCGCCGCCTGGGACACGGTCATGAACCTCGACCGCTTCGACCTCGGCTGACGGCCGCGGCACCCTGCGAGCCCGGTGACCGGGGCTCGCAGGGTGCCCGCCGCCGCCCCGACGGATGGCCGCGAGAACTGGTCGTTCGGTGCGTGCTCCGCCCGTGGGACCTGGACTACGCTCGCGCCGCTCCGGCGCCCGCCGGGGGTGGAACGCGCGGTCGGGAGGCCCGGTGGGGATCTTCAAGCAGATGAAGGACCTGAAGGACATGGCCACCGCGGCGCCCGAGATGATGGGGCAGGCGCAGCGCATGGCCGAGCAGGCGCAGCAGATGAGCGCCCAGGCCGCGGCCCAGCAGCAGGCGGCGATGCCCGGGAGCAGCGACTGGTCGTAGCCGAGTGGCGCGATCGCCTTGA
>JAEMRL010000169.1 GCA_016463385.1 Thermoleophilia bacterium | reverse complement strand
CTGCTGATGTGCCTGCTCGGCGCGCGCGCTGCGTTCCTCGGGACGGTCCGGGCGGGCGACCTCGCCGACCGCGGCCGGCAGGCCCAGCGTGCGGAGGTCGACCTGCTCGCCCAGCGCGGCGCGATCCTCGCCGCCGACGGCACCGACCTGTCCACCGACCAGCTCGCCGTGGACGTGACCGCATCGCCGATGGTGATCGTCGACCCGGGCGGGGTGGCGGCACAGCTCGGCGCGGCGCTCAAGCGCGACCCCAACGAGATCGCGAACGTCCTCGCCAAGGGCGGCGGCTATGCGGTGATCGCGCGCGCCGTGGCCCCCGCCGCGGCCGACAGGGCCCGGGCGCTCGGCCTGCCGGGCATCTACTTCTCGGACACCTACAAGCGCTTCCTGCCGGGTCGCTTCCAGGCCTCGCAGGTGATCGGGCTGACCGGCGCCGAGCACGAGGGGATCTCCGGCCTGGAGACGCAGTACGACGAGACCCTGACCGGCACGCCCGGCCGCCGCGTCGAGGTGCGCGACCTGTTCGGGCGCCCGATCCAGGTGCTCGCCGACCGGGAGGCGATCGAGGGCACCGACATCCGTACCACCCTCGACCCCGCGATCCAGGACTTCACCGAGGCGACCCTCGCGGCGACCCGCGAGCAGTACGGGGCCAAGAGCGCGATGGCGATCGTGATGAACCCCCAGAACGGGGCGATCCTCGCCATGGCCACCGTCCCGCGCTTCGACCCCAACGACCGCCGGGTGATCAACCCCGAGCTCGAGCGCAACCGCCCGGTCGTCGACACCTTCGAGCCCGGCTCGACCTTCAAGATCGTCCCGATGGTCGCCGCCCTCGAGGACGGGAAGGTGAACCCGGGCACCACCTTCCACATCCCGGGCGACAAGATCGTGCTCTACGACGGCAAGTTCACGCTCCGCGACGCCCACGAGCACGGCCCCCAGACGCTGACCGCCACCCAGATCCTCGAGGAGTCGAGCAACATCGGGATCTCGCAGATCTCGCTGAAGGTCGGCCGCGAGCGGCTCGAGGCCTGGATGAAGCGCTTCGGCTTCGGGGCGTCGACCGGCATCGACTTCCCCGGCGAGGCGTCGGGCTACCTGCCGCCGGGCGAGAAGTGGTTCGGCACCGGCATCTACACCTTCCCGATCGGCCAGGGCGTCACGGTCAACCTCACCCAGATGGCCCGCGCCTACGCCGCGATCGCCAACGGCGGCACCCTGGTGACGCCCCACCTGGTGGCGGGCGCCCAGGCGGCCACGGGCCGCACGATCATGTCGTCACGCACGGCGGGCCAGGTCGACCGGATGCTGCGCAAGGTCGTCTCGGAGCGCGACGGCACCGGCAACCTCGCCGACGTCGAGGGCTACGACGTGGCCGGCAAGACCGGCACCGCGGAGAAGATCGACCCGACCACGGGCCTCTACAACCACCTGCTCTACACGTCGTCGTTCGTCGGCTACGCGCCGGCCGACGATCCCCAGCTGCTGGTCGCCGTGGTGGTGGACGAGCCCACCGCCGGCTCCTACTACGGCGGCGACGTCGCCGCCCCCGCATTCGCCGAGATCACCGAGTTTGCCCTGCAAAGGATGAGAATCCGCCCGTGAGCCGCCGAGGGGGCGTGGTAGTGTCCGGCCCCGCATGACGCTGGACGAGCTGATCGGGAGCGGACCCGGAGGGCGTGTGCTCCCGCCGCCGGAGGGCACCCCGTCCACGGGCCCGGTGACGATCACCTCGGTGGTGCAGCGGCCGTCCGACGCCGGGCCCGGCGCACTGTTCTGCGCGATCCGCGGCCTCCGGGCCGACGGCCACGACTTCGCCGCCGAGGCCGTCGCCCGCGGCGCCGCCGCGGTGCTGGTGGAGCGCCCCCTCGACCTGCCGGTGCCCCAGGTGCTGGTCGGCGACTCGCGCCTCGGCGCGGCCCTCGCGGCCGCGGCGCTGCGCGGCCATCCCTCCCGCGCCCTCGAGGTCGTAGGCGTCACGGGCACCAACGGCAAGACCACCTCCGCCTTCCTCCTGCACGCGGTGCTCGAGGCCGCCGGGCGCCGCTGCGGCCTGATCGGGACCATCGAGGCCCGCGTGGGCGGAGCGGTCGTGCCCGTCCATCACACGACCCCCGACGCGATCGACCTCCAGGACCTGTTCGCGCGCATGCGCGACGCCGGCGACACCGCCTGTGCGATGGAGGTCTCCTCCCACGCCCTCTCCCAGCGCCGGGTGGCGGGCACCCGCTTCGCCGCCGCTCTCTTCACCAACCTGACGCGCGACCACCTCGACTACCACCCCGACGTCGAGCACTACTACGCCGCCAAGAAGGGCCTGTTCGCCCGTCCGGCGGGCGAGGGCGACGACCCACCGGGCGCGGCCAACCTCGACGACGAGTTCGGGCGCCGCCTGGCGCGCGAGACCGGCGCGCTCGGCTACGCCGTCGAGGGGCCGGCCGACGTGCGCCCGGCCGCGTACACCGGCCTCGAGACCGGCATCCGGGCGACCTTCGACACCCCCCGCGGCCGCTTCGACGTCGAGAGCCGCCTGCGCGGCCGCTTCAACCTGGCCAACCTGGCGGGCGTGGCGGCGGTCGGCGAGCTGCTGGCGCTGCCCCACGACGCCGTGGCCGCCGGCATCGCCGCCGTGGCGGGCGTGCCCGGGCGCTTCGAGGCGATCGAGGGCGGTCAGCCCTTCCCGGTGATCGTGGACTACGCCCACACCCCCGACTCGCTCGACAACGTGCTGCGCGCGGCCCGTGGCATCGTCACGGGCGGCCGGCTGATCGTCGTGTTCGGCTGCGGCGGCGACCGCGACAGGGGCAAGCGCCCCCAGATGGGCGACGTGGCGCGGCGGCTCGCCGACGTGGCCGTGGTGACGTCGGACAATCCACGCTCGGAGGACCCGGAGGCGATCGTGGCGGAGATCCTGGTGGGGGCCGAGGGCGGCCCGGCGGAGCTCGTGGTGGAGGTCGACCGGCGCGCGGCCATCGCGCGCGCCCTGCGGGAGGCGGCCGGCGGGGACGTCGTCGTGATCGCCGGCAAGGGGCACGAGCAGGGGCAGGAGCGCAGCGGCGTCGTCACGCCGTTCGACGATCGCGACGTGGCGCGCGAGCTGCTCGCGGGAGCGCCGGCGTGAGGCTCACCGTCAACGAGCTGCTGAAGTCGGTCCCGTCGGTCCGGATCCCCGTCGGCAAGCCGGACGTCGAGGTCGAGGGCGCCTTCGTCGATTCGCGCGAGGTCGTCGAGGGGGCGGTCTTCGTCGGCGTGAGGGGCGAGCTCGCCGACGGCGGCACCTACGCGCCCGACGCCCTGCGCGACGGCGCGGCCGCGGCCGTGGTCACCGAGTCGGCCTGGCGGTGGATCGAGGGCGATTGTCTCGCGATCCGAAAGCCGGTGCTGGTGGCGGCCGACCCGCTGGCCGTGCTCCAGGCCGCCGGCCGCATCGCTCTGGCGCGCAGCGGCGCGCGCGTGGTCGGCGTCACCGGCGCGACCGGCAAGACCACGACCAAGGACATCCTCGTCGCGATGCTGCGCGCGGCCGGCATCGCGGTGGAGGGGACCCCCGGCAACCGCAACACCGAGTTCGGCGTTCCGATGTTCCTGATGGGACTGTCCGAGGGATGCGAGGTGGCGGTCGTCGAGATGGGCATGCGCGGCACCGGCCAGATCGCCGAGCTGGCCGCGCTGGCGCCGCCCGACGTCGCCTGCATCACCTCGATCGGCCCCGTGCACCTCGAGCTGCTCGGCACCGTCGAGGCGGTGGCGGCCGCGAAGGCCGAGATCCTCCAGGCGCTGCGGCCCGGCGGCACGGCGGTGGTGCCGGCCGGCGAGGCGCTGCTCGAGCCCCACCTGGCCGCGCTCGACCCGGGCGTCCGCGTCGTGCGCGTGGGCGACGCCCCCCCGGTGGCGCTCGACATGGACCTCAGGAAGGCCTGGGAGCTCCGCAACGCCGCGATCGCCTACGCCTGCTGCGAGGCCCTCGGCGCGGCGCCCGCCGCGGGGGCGCGCGTGGACGTGGCGCTCTCGGCGATGCGCGGGCAGGAGCGCCCGCTCGCGGCGGGCGGTGTGGTGATCGAGGACTGCTACAACGCCAACCCGATCGCGATGCGCGCCGCGCTGGTGGACCTCGCCGGCCGCTCGGGGCGCCGCGTCGCGGTGCTCGCCGACATGATGGAGCTCGGCCCCGACGAGAGCCGCTTCCACCGCGAGGTCGGGGAGGCCGCCGCGGCGGCCGGCATCGATCTCCTGAACGCCGGCGGGGAGCGGGCGGCCGGCTACGCCGCCGGGGCCGGCGACACCCCGGCCGTCCACATTGCGACCGTCGAGGAGGCGCTCGGCGAGGTGCCCGGGATGCTCCGCGAGGGGGACGTCGTGCTCCTCAAGGGCTCCCGGTCGATGCGCCTCGAGCGCCTCGCCGACGCGATCGCAGGAGGATGAACCTGCCCCGCGTGCTGATCGCCGCGATCTCCGCGGCCACCCTGCTGATGTTCCTCGGCCCGAAGTTCATCGCCTGGCTGCGCGCCAACGAGGTCGGCCAGTTCGTGCGACCGCCCGGGATGATCCCCGCCGGTCACGCCGAGAAGCAGGGCACGCCGACGATGGGCGGCCTGCTGATCCTGGTGGCCACCACGCTGCCCTTCGTGATCCTCTCCAGCCGCAGCACCGAGGCGATGCTGGTGCTCTTCACGACCATCGCCTGCGGCGCCATCGGCTTCGTGGACGACTTCATGAAGATCGTCAAGAAGCGCTCGCTGGGCCTGTCGGGGCGCTGGCGCATGTTCGGCCTGCTGATCGTCGCGGCGATCCTCGTATGGGTGTCGGTCGATGTCGTCGGCCTGCCCACCACTCTCACCGTGCCACTGCTCGACCGCTCGTTCGAGATCGGCATCGTGGCCTTCTTCATCGTGGTCTTCCTGGTCGTCTCCGGGTTCGCGAACGCGGTCAACCTGACCGACGGCCTCGACGGCCTCGCCGCCGGGGTGTGCGCGATGGTCCTCCTCAGCTACACCGCCATCGCGTTCGTCTCCGAGCAGCGCGACCTGGCGATCTTCGGCGCGACGCTGGTCGGGGCGTGCGTCGGCTTCCTCTGGTTCAACTCGTTCCCGGCGGCCGTCTTCATGGGCGACACCGGCTCCTACGCGCTCGGCGGCGCGATCGCGGCGATGGCCGTGATGACCAAGACCGAGCTGCTGCTGATCGTCATCGGCGCGATCCTCGTCGCCGAGGCGCTTTCGGTCATCATCCAGGTGATCGTGTTCAAGCGCTTCCGGCGCCGGGTGTTCCTGATGACGCCCGTCCACCACCACTTCGAGATGGCCGCGTGGAGCGAGACCAAGATCATCGTGCGGTTCTGGCTGCTCGCCGCGATGTTCGCGGGGGTCGGGTTCACGCTGTTCTTCCGCGATCTCCAGAACATCCCGACCCTGACCCCGTGAGCGGGCCGGGCCCCGCGCCCGCGCCGCCCTTCGACCCGGCGGCGGTGGGGGAGTTCCGCTTCACCGGCTGGACGGCCGACTGGTCCACGGGAGTGGTCGAGCTGGGCTACGCGCTCGGCGACGCGCACCGCTTCACCGAGCGGTACGCGTTCCCTCTGCCGGCCGGCGCGCCCGCGCCCGCGCGCCGCGCCGCCCTCGTCCGGGCGGTGCGGCTGCTGCACCTGGTGGCCGGGGTGAGCTACTTCAAGGCGGCCGTTCCGCCGCGGATCGTGGTGGAGGGACCACCTCCCGGGGCGGCCACGGCCGCCTTCCTCGGACGGCTCTACACCCAGGGCCTCGGGGAGTTCGCCTGGCGCAACGCGATGCCGGAGATCGGCCGGGGGAT
>JAEMRL010000003.1 GCA_016463385.1 Thermoleophilia bacterium | reverse complement strand
CCGGTCGTTCTGCGCTCATCTCAGCCTCCGTCTCGATGCGATGTCGGGCCCGGTAGCAGGCCCGCACCGACCGTAGATCCGGAGGAAGGTGCGGCGGAAGACGCACGATCTGCACTGAATCGTTGCGTCTGACGCCATGTCTGGCGGGTCGGCGAGGTCGGCCCGCCTCCTGCAGCCCGCCTGCGGTCAGGAGGTGGCCGAGGGCGACGGTCTCCGGGTCCTCCTCCGGCGCCGCCGCCTCGAATCGAAGGGGCATCCAGGGGTCGGACGTGGAGTCCACTCATGGGTTTGAGGTCGGCCAGTCCTCAAGCGCTCGGAGCTCGGCAACGGGGAACGGGTGCAGGCCCCATCGATCGAGGTAACCCTCCTCGCCGTGCTCGTCGAAGACAGCGCGTGCCTCGCACACAACGACGCGCACAAGCGCATCTAGGCGCACGATGCCGGACAGCTGCTCCTGGGGGGCAGACCCGTCCTCTCGTTGGAACTCGACGCGTAGGCGGACTCGCTCGGCCTGGAGGGCGAACCACCAGTGGACCCATAGGCCCTCCTCATTCCAGGACAGGGAGACATCAGGCGCGCCCTGCGTGAGCGCGACGCCCGCGCGGAGAAGGTCCCCCAGTGCGTCGGTCACGTAGCTCGGACCCATTTCGACGACGTTCCCGCCGACCTCCAGCCGCGCGTCAGCCCACCCGACACCCCACGACCCCCCACGAAGGCGGAACTGGAAGGTGACCTCCTGCGCGCGGTCGGTCATCAACGGGAAGGTCAGGCGACGCCGAGTCGTTGAAACGAAGCGGAGGGGGAGGGATTCGAACCCTCGGCCGGGGGTTGCCCGGCAACGGTTTTCAAGACCGTCGCATTCGACCGCTCTGCCACCCCTCCGCGGCGGCCCACGATATCGGCCTTGCGCGGCGGGCCGCCGGTCGGGGATGCTCCTCGGGTGCGCGACGGGCTCAGCGGGTCATCAGCGGAGAGGGCTGACGGCCGGACGGTGGTGGGCGGTCGGGCACGGGCCCTGACCCGGCGCGTCCGGGTGCGCGTCGTGAGGCTCCGGGGCGGGCCGCCGCCGTCGCCCACCGCCGAACTCACCCGCCTGCTCGAGCGGCTGAACCCCGCCGCCCTCGCGGCCGCGACCGGTCACCGGCTGATCCTGAGCCTCCACCTGGCCGCGGCCGGGCTCCCCGTGCCCCGGCTCCACGGCGTCGTCGGCCGGGCCACCTGCTGGAGCGCCGACGCCCGGCGTCCGATCGAGGGCATCGAGGCGGCGGCCCGCATGCTCGCGGCCGTTCCGGGCGACGTCGCGATCCGGCCCTACGCGGCGGCTCTGGCCTCGCCGACCCGGTTACTCAGCCGGGCGGGCGCCGCCTTCATCGACGGCGAGGGGAGCTCGTGGACGCCCCGCGAGCTCGCCGACGCGCTGTTCTCCGATCCGGCCTGCGAGGTCTTCCTCGTCGAGGAGAGCGCGCCCGCCGCCGGGGGGCCGCGCGTGGCCCGGGTCATCACCGTCGTCTCCGACGCCGGCGAGGCCCGTCCCGTCCACGCGCGCCTCATCGGCCCCGGGGAGGTCGTCGAGGAGCTGGACGTCGCGAGTCCCGGCACGGAGCCCGCCGGGCTCGCGGATGCGTATGCGCTCGCCTGCCGGGCGGCGCTCTTCGCCGCGCCCCAGCGGTCGATCGCGTGGGACATCGCGCTCACGGATGGCGGGCCGGCGGTCCTCGGCGCCGACAGCCGCTACGAACGCGTCCCCGGCCCGCGGTTCGCCGAGGCGATGCGCGCGGTCGAGCGCGCGACCGGCCACCTGTCGTGAGACCGTCGGTCGTGGCGCTGCGGGTGCGGACGCTCGCGTCGGTGAGTGGGACGGCGGCCGGCGCCTACGGGCTGAGCCGGGTGGGGGCGGCGCGGCTGGCCCTGCGCCTGCGCCGCCGCAACGGCTTCGACGTCGAGTCGGCGCTCATGGACGGCCTGCTCGATCCCGCGATGGACGATCGCACGCGGTTCGCCCACATGGGGCGGGCCGTCCGCCACGTCGCCCAGGATCGCCTCGACCCGCTCTCGATGTGGCCCATCAGCGAGCAGAAGCTGCATTTCTACGACTACATGCGCGCCTCCGGCGTGCCCGTGCCCGAGGTCTTCGGCACCGTCGGGGCTGCGGGGGTCTGGAGCCGCCGGGACGGGGCAGCCGTCACCGGGCCGGACGCCGTGGCGAGGTTCCTCGGCGGGCTGCCCGGTGATCTCGTGGTGAAGCCCTCGTACGGCGCCCGCGCCGTGGGCGTGCGAGTGCTGGTTCGCGCCCGGGAGGGGTTCGACGATCTGCGCGGAGAGCCGGTGGACATGCGGGTGCTCGCCGAGGAGCTCCGCGCCGATCCGTCGGACGTCCACCTCGTGCAGGAGCGGCTCGTCAACCACCCGCTCATCGAGGAGATCACCGGGAGCCCGGTGCTCCAGACCCTCCGCATCGTCGCCATCGTCCGGCCCGACGGCTCCGTCCTCCTGGTCTTCGCCGTGCTGAAGCTGGCGCTCGGGACCGCCGACACCGACAATTTCCTCAGCGGCAGCACCGGCAACGGCTACTCCCAGATGACGCTCGACGACGGCCGGCTCGGCGATCTGACGGTCCGCGCCCCCGAGGGCTACGGGCTCGTGTCGAGCCCGGTCGTGCCGTCCACCGGGGTGCGGGTGAGAGGGCGCCCTCTGCCGTTCTTCGAGGAGGCCTGCGACCTGGTGCGCCGGACGTCGGCGCTGATGCTCCCGATGAGGACCCTCGGCTGGGACGTCGCGATCACCCCCGACGGCCCGGTGATCCTCGAGTCGAACGTCTGGTGGGCGCCCTTCGGGCCCCTGTCGGCCGAGGCCTGGGCGCTTCTGACCGGAGAACGCTGACTCCCGCCGGGACGGCTCGCTACGATACGGCCGCCTCGCGGAGAGGTGGCCGAGTGGCTGAAGGCATCCGCCTGCTAAGCGGGTAACCGGGGTTAACCTGGTTCGAGGGTTCGAATCCCTCCCTCTCCGTTCCGCCTCCCCCGGGGGAATAACCGCGGGGGAGGCACGTCCTCATTGGTGAGCGCCGGAGCCTCCGGCGCCGTCCCAGGAGGCGCACCATGAGTCCCATCACCGCTCGACGCCCGCTCGTCGCCGCTGGCGCGGCGGCCCTCGCCCTGGCCGGCGCGATCGCGATCGGCGATCTCGCCCCGGGTGGCGCAGCCGGCGCTACGGCGCCGGCGAAGGTCGTCCGCGCCTCCGGTGACATCGCGCCGGCCGTCGCCCGCTACCGGGCGCTGCTCGGACCCGACAACGGCGGCGCCCCCGGGGGCGATCCGGTCGGGCGCCGGGAGATCACCTGGGATGGCGTCCCCGACGGGCTCGCCTCGCCGAACACCTACCCGAAGGACTTCTTCAACGCGAAGACCGCCCCCAGGGCGCGCGGGGCGCTGCTGAGCACCCCCGGCACCGGCCTGCGGGTCAGCGCCGACTCGGACAACCCCGCCGGCGCGCCTCCGCGCTTCGGCGAGATCAACCCGGCCTACACGGCGGCCTTCCGCACCTTCAGCGCCGAACGCCTCTTCTCTCCCGTCGGGAGCAACGTGGTCAACCTGCGCTTCCGCGTGCCGGGGACCACGACCCCCGCGGTGGTCCGCGGCTTCGGGGCCGTCTACACCGGCATCGACCGCCGGGAGAGCACCGCGTTCGAGTACTTCGACGTCCGAGGCCGCTCGCTCGGCAGCTTCTCGGTGCCGGCCGGCCGCAAGAAGCTCTCGTTCCTCGGCGTCGCCTTCGCCACGCCCGTCGTGGCGCGCGTGCGCATCGAGTACGGCAACCGCGCCCTCGGCCCCGACGAGTCGGCCGCCATCGACGTGGCCGTGATGGACAACTTCATCTACGGGGAGCCCGTGGCCGCCGGGACCGCGCGGTAGCGCCGGCGAGGGGCGCGCGCGACCCTGGTAATCTCCCGGGTCGCGCGCGCCAGTAGCTCAGTCGGATAGAGCGCCGGTCTACGAAACCGGAGGTCACAGGTTCGAATCCTGTCTGGCGCACTCTGAGAGCCCCGTTCCGGCGGGGCTCTCGTCGTGCCGGGCCACCCGTCAGGTCCCGGCGCCGCCGGTGCAGGTGAAGGTGCCGGTGCGCAGGGTGTGGCGCCAGACGGTGGCGTCGGGCCCGCGGCGGACGCGCTTCAGCGTGACGGTCGCCCGCAGGCTGAGGACGCCGTTCTCGATCAGCACCGGCCCGAGGGCCGCGCGGACGGAGGAGGTGGAGCGGGCGGGGAGGTCCGCGCGGTCGAACCGCCGGGTCTCGCGCGTGGTCTTCGTCACCGATCGCCACTGCTCGCCGATCACGAGCTTGTCGACCGCGACCTCGATGCGCTGGTAGTAGGTGGCGCCGCCGTCGGGCACGCGCAGCACCCGCGTGCCCAGGCTGCCCAGGGCCACGGACGGGCTGCCGCCGGGAACGGCGGGGACGCAGCCGGCCGTCAGCCAGGTGGCGCCGAGCTCGTCGCCGGCGGGCGTGCGGGCCGCGGTCGCCGTGAACGACCAGAGGACCATGGCGCCGGCGCCGAGCACCGCGAGCCATCCGACCGTGCGCGCGATGCCGCCGATCCGTCGTCCTACGCCCATGGCTGACCCCGTTCCTCGGCGGAGGGGAGGCCTCCGCGTGTCCGCCGGCTGCGGCGGGGATCTTCCTGATCCGCGACCGACGGTAGGCCGGGTGCCCGGGGCCGGGAACGGACGATCGTAGGATCCGCAGCCCACCATTCGGCTAGGCGGCTAGCCGGGCTCGCCCCGGCGGTCGCGGCGGGCGCGGGCGGCCGCGGCGCGGCGGGCCCGGAAGGCGTCGAGGTCGCGGTGCCGGTCGCCGAAGTGGCGCACGAGGGGCGTGAGCCCGGCCTTCGGTCGTCCGATGGCCGCCACGTCGGCCGGGACGAAGGCCGTCAGGCGCGGCGTCGCGTCGAACGCGGCCCGGATGCGCGGCCGGAACACGACGAGCGTCACGCTCCCCGGCAGTGCGGCGCTCGGCGCGAGCAGGCCGGCGAAGCCGCGCTCGCGGAGCGCGCGGGCGAGGGCCCGGCTGCGCCGGTGGTCGTCGTCGACCAGCACGCGCGGCTCCACGCCCCACTCCTCGGCCCTCTCGAACGTGCCGAGGTCGGCGAGGGGGCCGACGCTCCAGCGCGCCGCCCAGAGCGTGGCGCGCAGCAGGTCGAGCTCGGCCTCCTCGCGCAGCCCCTCGTGGCGGGCCAGCTCGGCCCAGGGCGCCACCGGGTCGAGGCACCAGTACTGCGTCGGCCCGTCGCCGAGCGCGTTCCAGCGACCCGCCGAGCGGTTGGACCGGGCCCAGAAGGGCGTGTCGTAGTCGGCCCAGCGGAAGGCGACCCGATCGGTGAGATGGGCGATCGGCCCGCTGTCACGCACCGTGGCTCGCCCGCCCCCGCCTCGCCGCGTCGCGCAGGTCGTCGTGCGCGGCCGCGTCGTCGAGCCGCTCGATCGGCGCGGCGCCGCCGAGCTCGCGGCGGGGACGGTGGAACCACGCCACGACGCCCTCGGTGGTCCAGGTGGTGCGCAGCAGCGCAACGAGCTGGACGACCAGCCGCACCCTCCGGGTCAGCCGCCCGCCCTCGCCGCCCTGCCAGCGCTGGAGCGTGCGCGGATCGACACCGAGCAGCTGCGCGAGCGGCGCCCGGTCGAGCCCGGGCAGCCACCCGTCGATCAGCGCCACCGCCTCGGCGGGGGTGGCGACGGCGGTGCCGCGGTCGTCCTCGGCCGCATCGCGGAGGATGTGGCGGACCGCCTCGAGGCTCAGGAGCAGCTCGTCGACCCGGTCGAGCAGCCGGTCCTCGAAGTCGTCGCGGCTGAGCGTCTCGATGCCGCGCAGCAGATGGTCGCGGATCTCGTCGCGCGCGTCGGGGGGGAGCGAGGCGGGCACGTCACGGTTGAAGTCGGTCGCCCACGCGATGGCCGCTCTCGTCAGGGCCGCGACGGCCGCGGAGCCCGGCTCGCCCATGTGCTCGACCAGCTCGGCGAGGCGCTGCTGCTGCAGGGCGACGTCCTCGTCGGCCCTCTCGATCTGGTCGCGGTAGTCGAGCACCGCCGGCGGGGTCATGACGTCTGTCGCTCCTGTGTCGTATCCGAGCGACAATCATACGACAGACGGCAGGCTCGCGCCTTCGGCCGTCAGCCCGGGTGGGGAGCGTGCCTCATCAGGCCGCGCAGCGCCCGGCGGGCGGCGATCGTGACGAACACGTCGACCACCGCCGCGACCGCGACGGAGATCACCATGAGCGGCACGAGGCCGTCCCAGCCGCCGACGAGTGCGGACACGATCGGCGTGAGGCCCACGTAGAAGGCCCAGACCGGCGCGCCGACGAGCGTCGCCCGCAGCGGTCCGGGCCGGCCGGAGCGGAGTGCGAGGCCGAAGAGCATCTGGGGCAGGGCGACCACGACGACGATCATCGCCAGTCCGAAGAGGGCCCCGGGCCACGCATCGACGTCCTCCTGGCTCTCGGCCAGGATCTCGGGCCAGACGAGGGCCGACGCGAGCCCGGCGACGACCAGCGCGATCGCCGTGACGATCGCCGCGACCGCGGTTCGTCGCTCGAACCTCGTCCCGGGCCCGGCCCGGTGTGCCTGACCGGCCATCGTCTCCCGAGTCTCCGGGATGCGCCGCTCCGGCACATCCCGGCGGACCCCGGTACCGCCCGTGGGAAAGCCGAGGACCCACGCCGGCAGGCGAGCGTCCGGGGCGGCCTCCGGATGGCTCCGTCGCCGCCCGCCGGCCGGCGGATCGCCGCTCTGCGAGTCTGGGGGGATGGCCCCCGAGACCGCCACCCTCCGCTCGCTGCTGGAGATCCCCGACGTCGGGCGCACGATGGCCGCCTCGCTCGCGGGCCGCCTTCCCTACACCGCGATCGAGCTGCTGCTGATCCTGCGCGTGCGCGAGCTGGGTGGCGGCTACGCCGAGGGTGGCGCGGTCGCCGCGGGGTTCGCCCTCGGCCTGGCCGGGGTGTCGCCGCTCGTCGGCCGCCTCGTCGACCGGCGCGGCCAGGCGGCCGTGCTGCTGCCGGCCGCGGCCATCTGCGCGACGGCCCTCGTGCTGATCGCCCTGATCCCCGATTCGACCCCGTTGGCGGTGATCGTCGGCCTGGCGGCACTCGCGGGGATGGCGCACCCGCCCCTCGGCGGCGCCACCCGGGCGCTCTGGCCCGACCTCGTGCCCTCCGAGCGGCGCCACGCGATCTACGCCCTCGAGGCGGCCGGGGTGGAGCTGACCTTCGTCGTCGGACCGCTGATCCTGGTGGGAGTGGTCGCGGCGCTCACCTCGCCCTCGCTCGGCCTGCTCGTCTGCGCCGCACTGCTGGTGTCGGGCACGACCGCCTTCGCGACCATGCCCTCCTCGCGGCGGTGGCGCCCGGCGGGCGTGGCGCGCACGCTGGCCGGCGCCCTGGCCAATCCGTCGCTGCTCGTGATGCTCGGCACCGTGGCCTGCATCGGGGCCTCGTTCGGCGCGATCGAGATCGCCACCACCGCCCACGCCGACGAGCACGGCAGCGCCGCGCTCGTCGGCCCGCTGCTCGCCACCTGGGCGCTCGGGAGCCTGATCGGCGGCCTGCTGCTGGCGCGCGGGCGGCCGCCCGCCGATCCGGCGCGGCGGCTGGTGCTGCTGCTCGGGGCGACCGCGGCGGCCGACGCCCTGGTCGCGGCCGCGCCCGGCCCGCTGCTGCTCGGCGCGGCCCTGCTCGCGGCCGGCGCCTGCATCGCGCCGGCCTTCGCCACGCTCTACGCCATGGTGGCCGACCTCGCCAGCGAGGGGACCCTCACCGAGTCGTACACCTGGCTCATGACCGGCATCGCGCTCGGCGTCGCGGTCGGCTCGGCGGGCGGCGGGGCGCTGGTGGACGCCGTCTCCACCCATGCGGCGCTGGGGATGGCGGCCGGGATGGTGGCGGTGGCGACCCTGATCGCGGCGTCCGGCCTCGGCCGGCTCCGGCGCGAGGTCGCGGCGGCCTAGTCGCGCGCGACGACGAGCAGTGTCGCGTCGTCGCGCAGCTGCCCGCCGGAGATCGCGATCACCGCGTCCTGGACGCGGCGCACGATGCCCGCCGGGGTGAGCGCCTGCGCCTCGTGAAGCGCGGCCAGCAGCCCGTCGGTGCCGAAGCGCTCGCCACCCGTGCCGACCGGTTGCTCGACGATCCCGTCCGAGTAGAGGACCAGCCGCGACCCGGGTGGCAGCACGCACTCGGCGGCCGCCGGCGCGGAGCCGTGGCCGGGCACGCCGAGCGGGCGCGTGACTCCGTCGATGAGGCTCGTGACGACTCCCTCGGCCGACATCACCATCGGTCGCGGGTGCCCGGCGGTGATCCAGCGCAGACGCCCCGTGCGCGTGTCCCAGACGGCCGACACCGCCGTGATGAACGGCGACCCCGGGGATCCGCTGCGCACGGCTTCGTGCATCGCCCGCGTGGCGTCCTCGAGACGGGCGCCCGAGCGGCGCGAGGAGCGCAGGGCGCCGACGGCCAGCGACGCCAGCGCGGCCGCCTCGTTGCCCTTGCCCACGGCGTCGGCGAGCGTCAGCCAGACGCCGCCGGCGTCGTCGGCGTAGTCGAAGAAGTCGCCGCCCACCTCGTATCCGGGCAGCACCCCGCCCGCCAGCGTGGCGCCGGTGACGCGCGCGAGGCGCGGGGGCAGGAGGTTCTGCTGGATCTCGGCCGCGGCCTCCGGCCGCTTCCGCCGCCGGGTCGCGTGGATCGCATCGGTGTAGCCGCTGCCGAGCTCGAGGGCGAGTGCCGCCTCGGCGGCGAACTCGCCGAGCGGCGCGCCCGGGGCGGTGGTGACGACGACGGCTCCGAGGGCCCGGTCGCCGAGCAGGAGCGGCGCTCAGGAGGCGCCGGGGATGGCGCGCGCGATCGCCGCGTCGAGCGCGCCGAGCGACTCGAGCGGGATCTCGGGACCGATGCCGAGGGGCGCCGTGATCGCCTCGGGGAAGCGGCCGGCCGACCGCGCGAGCAGATGGAGGGCCGAGCCGTCGACATCGACGACGTAGATCGCCGCGTCGGCGCCCGCCAGCCGGGCCGCGGCGGCGGCGATCCGCTGCGGGAGGTCGTGGTAGGCGGCCTCCTGGCGCAGCAGCGCCGCGGCCCCTCCGGGGTCGCTCACCCCCGTGGGGTCGAGGCGGTCGTCGCTCACGCGCGCCTCCTGGCGCGGGCGAGCTGGAGCCCGAATACCGGCCAGACGGCGGCCTCGCGCGCCAGGCCCCGCAGGCTGAGGCGGTCGTCGGCGGGCTCCAGGCGGACGGCGATCGACGTGTCGCGAAGCAGGGCCCGGAACGCGACGCCCGCGCGCGGCGCGTGCCAGCGCGAGGTGACGACCACGATCTCGCGGGCGCCCACGCGGCGGGCGACCTCCGTGACGTGCGCGGCGTTCTGCGCCGTGTGGGTCGCACCGTCGTCGAGCACCAGCCGCGCCGCCGACCCGGTCCACGCGCGGCGCATCAGCTCGGCCTCCGACCAGGCGCCCGAGGTTCGGGCCCAGCCCGACAGGACGACCACGTCGTCCTCGCGCGCCACGCCCGCGGCGGTCGCCACGCGGGCGGCGCAGACCGGATGGATCCCGTCTCCACCGCGGACCGAGAAGCCGAGCACCGCGACGACCCGCGAGGCGGCGTTCACCCGCGCCGGTTCATCCACCGGAAGAAGAGCAGCGTCCCGGCGACGGTGATGACGAGCTTGACGGCTTTGCGGCCCCGCAGCCGCGACTCGCCGCTCGCCCGCGCGCGCATCTCGACCGCGACCTCCTCCACGCGGAGACCGGCGGCGTCGAGCCGCATCAGGGCCTCCACCTCGGGCGCCCCGCTGGTGTAGGGAACGCCCATCACCGGCATCGCGCGGGCGTTGGCGGCGACCATCCCGCTGCCGGGGTCGTGGAAGGACCGCCCGAGGCGCACCCGCATGCCGGCCTGCAGCAGCCCGATGCCGAGGCGCCGGGCGGCGCTCGGCCGGTAGCGGTCGTCCTCGTAGCCCTGGCCCGGGGCGAAGCGCGAGCCGATCGCGACGTCGCAGGCGCCGGAGCGCACGAGCTCCAGCAGGCGCGCGAGCTCCGCCACGGGGTGCTGGCCGTCGGCGTCGACGCGCCCGCAGAACGCGTAGCCGCGCTCAGCGGCCTCGCGATAGCCCGTCGCGATGCCGATCCGAAGGCCCCGGTTCTCGCCGAACGAGAGCACGTCGGCGCCGTGGGCGCGGGCCACCTGCGCGGTCGCGTCGGTGGAGCCGTCGTCGATCACGAGGAGGTCGGCGTGGGGGAGGCCCTCACGCAGCTCGGCGAGCACGGCCGGCAGGTTGTCCTCCTCGTTCCAGGCCGGGATGAAGACGACCACCTCGGCGCGGGCGGGGTCCGCGGGTTCTGCGCTCACGTGCGCTCCATCGAGATCGGGATCGCGCCGTCGGGTGCGGCGAGGTAGTGGACACGGTAGGAGGCGCCCTCCTCGAGGGCCTCGGCCTGGTCGAGCTCGATGCCGAAGCGCGCCGGGCCGATCTCGGCCCGCCAGGTGTCGCTCATCGTGCTGCCGATGCTGAGCGGGCCCTCGGCGGTGAGCACCCGCTTCTGCTCGAAGGCGGTCGTCAGCCTCCGTCCGCGGCGGCGGAAGAAGACGATGATCGCGAGGATCCACGCGAGGATGCCGGCGGCGACGGCCCCGCCCGCGAGGCTGCCGCCGGGCGTGTTCGCGATCCCCACGGCGACGAGCGCGATCACCCCCGCGAAGAGGATGACGAGGAAGGCGGTCACCTTCGGGTCGCGGCGGCGGTTGTACGCGACGACCTGGTCGAAGCCCTGCTCCTGGGAGGCCGACACGTGGCCGCGGTTGTTGGCCTCGAGGTCGTCGGCGTCGAAGAAGAAGCGCGCGCCGAGGCGGGGATCGAATGCCATGGGTCGAGCGTATCCCGTCGCGGCCCTGCGAGGATGCGGGGGTGCCGCACACCGCCCGCCCCTCCGCGCCCTCGGCCCGCCGCCTGGCCGGGAGGCTCGCCGTCGCCCTCCTGATCGCGGGCGCCGCCCTGATCGCGTCCGCCTGCGGCGGCTCCGGCAGCGCGGCCCCCGCCCCGCCGAGCGCCGACCGCTTCGACGCGCGCCGGGCCTTCACCGACCTGAGGATGCAGGTGGAGCTCGGCCCGCGGCCCGCCGGCTCCGACGCCTCGCGCGCTCTCGCCGAGCGGCTCGTGCGGCGCATCCCCGCGGGCCGCTTCGAGGACGTGCCGGGCGGGCTGCGCAACGTGGTCGGCGTCGTCCCGGGGCGGGGCAAGCCGATCCTGATCGGCGCGCACTACGACACCAAGGACATCCCCGGATTCGTCGGCGCCAACGATGGCGCGGGGGGCGTGGCGATGGTGCTCGAGTTGACGCGCGTGCTGGCGCGCGACCGCCGGGCCTGCCAGCGCGAGATGCGGGTCGTCTTCTTCGACGGCGAGGAGAGCCCGCGGGGCTCCAGCGACTTCGCGGCGGACGGGCTGCGCGGCAGCAGGGCCTACGTGGCCGCTCACCCCCGCGGACTGCGGGCGATGGTGCTGGCCGACTTCGTCGCCGACCGCGACCTGTCGATCCCGCGCGAGGCGACCTCGACCCCGGCGCTCTGGGACCGGCTGCGCCGCGCCGCCGCGACGGCGGGGGCGCTCCACGTGTTCCCCGATCGGCTCGGGCCGGGGATCCTCGACGACCACACGCCGTTCCTCGAGCAGGGGACGCCCGCCATCGATCTGATCGACTTCGACTATCCGCACTTCCACACCACCCGCGACACCCTCGACAAGGTGTCGGCGCGGAGCCTCGACCTGGTCGGCGAGACGCTCCTGGTGATGCTGCGCCGCCTGCGCGCGGAGACCTGCCGGGGCTGATCTCCCGGCCGCATGGCCGTGTCACACGCTGTCACTTCGGCCGTCGGGCGATTGCCCCGGCCGTGCCCCGGGGCTACGTTCGCCCGCGTGAGCGCCGATCCCAATTCAGTGAACGGCACATCCCACGACTACGACCTGATCGCCATCGGGTCGGGCCCCGGCGGCCAGCGCGCGGCGATCCAGGCCGCCAAGCTCGGCAAGCGCGTGGCCCTCGTCGAGCGCAAGGTCGACATCGGGGGCGTGTGCGTGCGCACCGGCACGATCCCGTCGAAGACGCTCCGCGAGGCCACCGTCGCGCTCAGCGGATACCGGGACCGCGGCTTCATGGGCTCTCACGCGAACGGCCACCAGTTCGGCATGGCGGACCTGATCCTCCGCACCGACCAGGTGGTGCGCAACGAGGTCGACGTGGTCCGCGATCAGTTGCTGCGCAACGGCATCGACCTCTACGACGGCACCGCGTCGTTCATCGATCAGCACGCGCTGGCCGTGGACGATCGCGACGGGCACCAGCGCCAGACGATCTCGGGTGCCGTCATCGTCATCGCCACCGGCACGACGGCGACGCGCGACGCGCACATCCCGTTCGACCGCCGCCGCATCATCACCAGCGACGACGCCATCACCATGGACCGCCTGCCGCGGACGATGGCGGTGGTCGGGGCCGGGGTGATCGGCCTCGAGTACGCCAGCATGTTCGCGGCGCTCGGGACGCGCGTGACGCTGATCGACAAGCGCCCCCACCTGCTGCCGTTCATCGACTCCGAGATCATGGACGCCCTCGCCTTCCACATGCGCGAGCGGCGCATGACGCTGTGGCTCGGCGAGGAGGTGAGCGGCCTCGACCTCGACGAGGGCGACGACGGCAAGGTGCGGATCCACCTGGCCAGCGGCAAGCACATCGTGGCCGAGAAGGCGCTCTACTCGATCGGCCGCAGCGGCGCGACGCGGCGGCTGAACCTGCCCGCAGCCGGCCTTGCGGCCGACGAGCGCGGCCGCCTCGCGGTGGACGAGCACTACCGCACCGCCGTCCCCCACATCTACGCGGTGGGGGACGTGATCGGCTTCCCGAGCCTCGCCTCCACCTCCCTGGAACAGGGCCGCCTGGCCGCCTGCCACGCGTTCGGCATCGCCGCGCGGAGCGTGCCGCGGCTCGTGCCCTACGCGGTCTACACCATCCCCGAGATCTCGGCGGTGGGCCGCACCGAGGAGGATCTGACCCGCGAGGGCATCCCCTACGAGGTGGGCAAGGCGCAGTACAAGGAGATCGCGCGCGGCCAGATCATCGGCGACCGCACCGGGCTGCTGAAGCTGATCTTCCACTGGGAGACGCACGAGCTGCTCGGGGTCCACATCATCGGCGAGGGCGCGAGCGAGCTGATCCACATCGGACAGGCCGTGATGACCTACGGCGGCAGCGTCGAGCACTTCGTGGACACGGTCTTCAACTACCCCACGCTCGCCGAGTGCTACAAGACCGCCGCGCTCGACGGCCTGAACCGCCTCGACTCGTGGCAGACGCCGAGCGTCGCGGTGGCCCAGGCCGCCGCGACCGAGCCGCTCCTGCCGACCGAGTAGGGCCCGCCTACGCCGCGGCAGGCTCGCGGCGTGGCGCGGCGGTGCGGGGGCGACGGATCCGGCCCGTGATCTCGGCGCCGGGCAGCCCGCACCAGCAGACGTAGGCCACGCGCAGGCCCTCGTCGGTCGCGTGGACCGACGTGATCCGGTCCAGGCCGATCAGCGTGCGCCCGCAGTCCTCGCAGGTGATGTCGAGCATGTCGTCCTCCCTCGTCCGTCCCGCCTGAGGAACGCCGCCGTGGCGATCCGTGTGAGGGTCCAATACGCCCTATTGGACTGAAGTGGCGAACCGAACCCTCACATTGGATACATACGACCACCGCCGGAGGGGGCTCACAAGAACCTTTCCGACACTATTGGCATCGGCAGCGGCGGGACGGTCCGCTAGCGTTGCGCGCCATGCGCGCGGCCCGGGCCATCGATCCGATCCTCCGCCAGGCACTGGCGATCGCGCTCGCGGTGGGAGCGCTCGGCCTCTCGTTCGGCGTCCTCTGCTCCGACACCGGCCTCGGCCTGCCGATGTCCATCGCGCTCTCCACCCTCGTCTTCGCCGGGTCGGCGCAGCTGGCCGCGGTCGGCGTCGTGGCCGACGGCGGCACGGCGCTCGCCGCGGTGGCGGCCGGGCTCCTGCTGAACGCGCGCAGCGTCGCGTTCGGGGTCGCCCTGGCGCCGATCCTCGGCGGGCGCCTCGGGCGGCGGCTCGCCGACTCGCATCTGCTGATCGACGAGAGCGCCGCGCTCGCGGCGGCCCAGAGCGACCCGGCCGAGGCCCGGCGCGCCTTCCGCGCCGCCGGCGTGGCCGTGCTGGTGCTGTGGAACGCCGGCACCGTCGCCGGATGGCTCCTGACCGGCGCGATCGACGTCGAGGCGACCGGTCTCGACGTGGTGATCCCCGCCGTGTTCGTCGCCCTCCTCGCGCCGCGCATGGGCGACGGGCCCTCCCGCGCGACGGCCCTGGCCGGCGCGGCGATCGCACTCGCGCTGACGCCGGTCGCGCCCGCGGGCGTGCCGATCCTGCTGGCCGCCGCGGGGGTGGGCGCAGGTCTCGTGCTGGCCCGCCGGGCGGCTCCGGCGGCGTGACCTGGGCGGCCGTGATCGCGCTGGCGGGCGGCACCTACGCGCTCAAGGCGGCCGGGCCGGTGCTGCTCGGCGGCCGCTCCCTGCCGGATCTCCTGACCCGGATCGCGAACCTGCTGCCGGCGGCCCTGCTGGCGGCCCTGATCGCGATCGGCGCGCTCACCTCCGACGGCGAGTGGAGCATCGACGCCCGCGCCGCCGGGGTGGCCGCGGCCCTGCTGGTGGCCTGGCGGCGCGGGTCGTTCCTCGCGATCGTCGCCGCCGCGATGCTGGTGACCGCGGGGATCCGCGTGCTCGCGTAGCGCGGAGCCGGTCGCGGGGAACGTAGCCCTCGACCGAGTGTGCGAGGTAGGCTCGCGCGCACTCGGCGCGCGCCCGAACCGCCGCCGAACCGCGAAAGGGGCTCGAATGACCGGACGACGCAGGATCGCGTCACTCCTGATGGTGAGTGCACTCGGACTCGGCGGGGTGCTCGCCGGGTGCGGTGACGATGACGGCGGCGGAGACGTCGGCGACCTGAAGATCGGCGTGCTCGCGCCGCTGACCGGTGATCTCGCACCGTTCGGTGGGCCGGGTGCCGATGCGGCCAACCTCGCCGCCGAGCAGGTCAACGCGGCGGCGGGGGACAGTGGTCTCAACGTGACCCTCATCACCGAGGACACCAAGACCGACCCGCAGGGCGCCCAGGAGGCGGCCACCAAGCTGGTCGAGAGCGACGGCGTCTCCGGCATCGCCGGGCCGTGGGCCTCCAGCGAGGTCATCCCGACCGCGGAGAACGTGACCGTCGCGGCCGGCGTGCCGATCATCACGCCCTCGGGCACCAACCCGGACATCACCGAGCTCGATGACGACGGCACCGTCTTCCGCACCGTGCCCTCGGACGCTCTGCAGGGCAAGGTGCTCGCCGACGTGGTCGCGGACGCCCTCGGGGCCGATGCCACGGTCGTCACCGCGAACCGCAACGACTCCTACGGCGTCGCGCTGGTGGAGGAGTTCACCGCGGCCTTCGAGGCCGGCGGCGGCACGGTGGCCAAGAACGTCCCCTACAACCCGGAGGCGACCAGCCTCAACTCCGAGGCCTCGCAGATCGCGAGCGGGGACCCTGACGGCTGGGTCATCATCGACTTCCCCGAGTCGTGGGCCAAGATGGGCCCGGCGCTCGTGCGCACCGGCAACTGGGACCCGGCCAAGACCTACACGGCCGACGGCCTGCGCTCGAACTCCCTGCCCGAGAGCGCCGGCAAGCCGGCGACCGAGGGCATGAGCGGCACCACCCCGACGGCGCTCGAGGGCCCGGCCGAGCCGGCGTTCGACGCGCTCTGGAAGGCCGAGGTCGGCGACCCGCGCCAGACCTACGACGCCCAGAACTTCGACGCCGTCATCCTGCTCTCGCTGGCCGCCGCGGCGGCGGGCTCGGGCGACCCGGCCGACATCACCGCGAAGATCGCCGAGGTCTCGGCGGCGCCGGGCACCAAGTACACGTTCGAGAACCTGGCGGAGGCCATCACGGCCGCCGCCGCCGGGGAGGACATCGACTACGAGGGCGCCTCGGGCCCGCTCGACCTCGACGAGGCGGGCGACCCGGTCGCCGCCAACTACGCCACCTGGAGCTACACGGGCGGCAAGCTGGTGGACGACACCGACAACGTCATCCCGGTCACCCCGGAGGGCTAGCGCTAGGAGCCCACGCGGGGGGGCGGCTCCGGCCGCTCCCCCGCACCGGCCCCGCCGAGGTAGAGCTCGGCCACCTGGGGGTCGGTGAGCAGCGACGGGCCGGGGCCCTCGAAGCGGTTCTGGCCCCCCTCGAGCACGTATCCGCGGTCGGCGAGCGCCAACGCCCGCCGCGCGTTCTGCTCGATCATCACGATCGTGACGCCGGCCGCGTTGATCTCGGCGACGGTGTCGAAGACCTCGCCGACGGCGCGCGGGGCGAGGCCGGCCGACGGCTCGTCGAGCAGCAGCACCGAGGGGTCGGGCATCAGCGCGCGCGCCATCGCCAGCATCTGGCGCTCACCGCCTGACAGGGTCCCGGCGCGCTGGCGGCGGCGCTCGCCCAGGCGCGGGAAGAGGGACATCATCGCGTCCATCCGCTCGCGCATCAGGTTGCGCCGGAGCACGCCGCCGATCTCCAGGTTCTCCTGCACGGTGAGCGAGCCGAACACGTTGGCGACCTGGGGGACGTAGCTCATGCCCTTGGAGGTGACCTGGTGGGGCGCGGCGCCCGTGATGTCGTCGCCGCGCAGGGTCACGGTGCCCTCGCGGAGCGTGATCAGCCCGAAGATCGCCTTCGCCAGGGTCGACTTGCCCGCGCCGTTCGGGCCGATCACCACGACCACCTCGCCGTCGGACGCGGTCAGCGTGCAGCCCCGGAGGATGTCGACCTCGGGCACGTAGCCGCCGACCAGGCCCTGGGCGACGAGGACGGGGGCGGCGCTCACGCGGCGCTCGGCGCGGCGCCGAGGTAGGCGTCGATCACCGTGGGGTCGGTGCGCACGTGCTCGGGCGTGCCGCGGCTGATGACCGCGCCCTCGGCCATGCAGATCACCTCGTCGGAGGAGCCCATGACGGTGTCCATGTCGTGCTCGACGAAGAGGATCGTCAGGCCGCGCTCGGCGCGCAGGCGCTGCAGGTACTCGATCAGGCGACGGCCGAGGGTGGGGTTGACCCCGGCCATCGGCTCGTCGAGCAGCACCAGGCGCGGCCGGGTCATCAGGGCCCGCGCCAGCTCGAGGAGCTTGCGCTGGCCGCCCGAGAGCGTCGCCGCGTAGGCGTCGGCGTGCTTCTCGATGCCGACCTCGGCCAGCAGGGCCATCGCCTCCTCGCGCACCACGGCCTCGCGCGCCTTCCAGGCGCGCGGCCGGAAGAGGGCATGGTCGAGGCGCATGCCCGGCTGGTCGGGCGCGGCGAGCATCACGTTGTCGATCACCGTCATCTTGGAGAGCACCCGGGTCAGCTGGAACGTGCGGACCATGCCGAGGCGCGAGATGCGGTCGGGCCGCTCGCGGAAGATGTCGTTGCCGTCGAAGCGGACCGCGCCCGAGTCGGCGCGGATGAAGCCGGTCATCAGGTTGAAGGCCGTCGTCTTGCCGGCCCCGTTGGGGCCGATGAGGGCCGTCATCGACCCCGCGCGGACGTCGAAGGTGGCGCCCGCGACCGCCTGCAGGCCCCCGAAGCGCACCTTCAGGTCGGACACGTCCAGGAGGACGCCGGAAGCCGCGTCAGGCGTCGAGATGGAGCTCCTCCTTCTTGCCGAAGATGCCCTGCGGCCGGAAGGCCATCATCCCCATGATGATCAGCCCGATCACCACGAAGCGCAGCGCGGCCACCTTGTCGGCGTCGAGCGGGAAGTCGAGGAAGCGCGTGCCCGACACGATGAACGAGATCACGATCGACCCCACGACCACGCCGAAGTAGCTGCCGATCCCGCCGAGGATCAGGATCGCGAAGCCGACGAAGGTGAAGATCGGCTCGAAGTTCTCGGGGAAGAGCGTGGTCGAGAACAGGGTGTAGAAGACGCCGGCGAGGCCCGCGATCGCCGAGCCGAGGGCGAGCGACTGGAGCTTGTAGGAGAAGACCGGGATGCCCGAGGCCGCCGCCGCCTCCTCGTTCTCGCGCACGGCGCGCAGCGCGCGCCGCCAGGGCGTGCGGCCCAGGTACACCAGCAGCGCGCCCACCAGCAGCGCCGTGATCCACACCAGTACCAGCAGCGGCACCCGCCGGTCGAGCTCCAGGCCGATGCCCTCGAACCAGTCGAGCACGTCGTTGTTGAAGTCGCGCCAGGGCCCGCTCGCGCCCCGCAGGCCCTGGGTGCCGCCCGTGGTCCCCTGTTCGTTCTGGATCGTGATGCGGAGGATCTCCCCCGCGGCGATCGTGGTGATCGCGAAGTAGTCCGCCCGCAGGCGGAGCGTCGGGATGCCCAGAAGCACCCCGGCGGCCGCCGCCGCGAGCACCGCGAGCGGGACCGCCAGCCAGATCGGCACGCCGTTCGTGAGGCACAGGCCCATCGTGTAGGCGCCGATCGCCATGAAGGCGACGTGGCCGAAGTTGATCAGCCCCGTGTCGCCGACCTCGAGCTGGAGGCCCAGCACGAAGATCGCGTAGATGCCGGCGAAGGTGAGCACGAAGGCCCAGAAGCCGAGTGCGAGGAGGGGGTCCATCTAGCGCTCCGTCCCGGGCACTACAGCGTCCTCGCCTGTCCGAAGATGCCCTGCGGCCGCACCAGCAGCACCAGGATCAGCACGACGAAGCCGACGGCCTCCTTGTAGGTCGGCTGGATCACCATCGTCGACCACTCCTGAGCCAGGCCGAGCACGATGCCGCCGACCAGCGCGCCGTAGGCGTTGCCGATCCCCCCGAGGACCACTGCCGCGAAGATCGACAGCAGCAGGAACCAGCCGGTGTTGGGGGTGAGCGTGGTGTAGACGGCGGCCAGCACGCCCGCGAGGCCGGCCAGGCTGCCCGCGAGAACCCAGGTGTAGAGCACGATCCGGCGTGTGTTGACCCCCGAGACCTCGGCCAGGTCGAAGCTGTCCGACAGGGCGCGCATCGACTTGCCGATCAGCGTCGAGCGGAGCATCACCGCGACGCCGACCAGCACGACGCCGGCGGTGACGATGACGATCACCTGGATGCGCGTGATGACGACGTCGCCGAACGGGTTCCACGCCTGGAACTGGTCGACGTCGAGCGACCTCGTGGCGCCCGACCACTGGAAGAGGATCAGGTTGCGTATGACGAACGCCAGCCCGATCGAGAGCAGCAGCAGCTGCATGACGCCCGCGCCCTTGCGGCGCATCGGCCGCCAGATCGCCACCTCGAGTGCCACCCCGAGGGCCGCCACCACCACGAGGGCCGCCAGGAAGGCGACGACGAGGGGCATCCCGGCGCTGACGTTGACCGCGAAGGCGACGTAGCCGCCGAGCGTCATGAAGTCGCCGTGGGCGAAGTTGACGAGCTTCAGGATGCCGTAGACGAGCGACAGCCCGATGGCCCCCAGGGCGTAGATCGCGCCGCTGGAGAGGCCGTTGATGCTCGTGTTGAGGAACTCCTCCACGCGCCCCCGCCTTGGAGTGGTGGCGAAGGCTACCTGCTGGCCGTCCCCCGGGGCGCCCGCCCGTTCAGGCCCGCTCGGCCTCGCGGGCGATGCGCGCGGCCGCCGCCATCGGCGCGTCCTGCAGGAGGTCCGCCCCCGCGGCGTGCGCCAGCTCCACCGAGGCGCCGCGCCCGGCCAGGTCGACGCGGTGGGTGCCCGAGAGCTCGGCGATCTCCCGTACCACCGCGCGCAGGGGCGCCTCGCGCTCGGCGCAGATCACCACCAGGTCGGGATCGAGGCGCATCGCGGTGTCGCGCAGCGTGTCGATCGGCGTGTCGGCGCCGAGGTAGGTGATTCGCCAGCCGTGCTCGCGCAGGCCGATGCCGAAGCAGAGCAGCCCGAGGTCGTGGTGCTCGTCGGACGGGCAGGCCAGCAGGGCGCGCGGGCCGCTGCCGACGTCGAAGCCACGCGCGAGGCCGAGAAGCCGGCCCCGCAGCACGGCGCTGGCGAAGTGCTCCTGGGCGACGCTCAGGGTCCCGTCCTCCCAGCGATCACCGAGGCTCCGGACGTAGGGCAGCACCACGTCGCGCAACACCACCTCGACGCTGAACGTGGCGAGCAGGCGGTCGATCACGCCCTGCGCCTCGACGTCGAGGAAGGCCTCGAGGGCCGCTCCGAGCTCCGCGCGCGCCTCGGCCAGGGCGGCGTCGCGGTCGGCGACCGGCGGGGCGGACGGCGTGTCGAGCACCATGCGCGCCGCGACGGCGGCGGAGTAGCCCTGGGCGAGGTGGCGGCGCATCGCGCCGACGCGCTCGTCGTCCTCGGCCGAGTAGAGGCGGAAGCCGCCCGACGACCGCTCGGGCGAGAGCAGGCCGTAGCGCCGCTCCCACACGCGGAGCAGATCGGGACTGACGTTATGGCGTCGGGCCAGCTCCCCGATGCGCAGGAGGGCGGCGGGTCGGACCGGATCGGTGGTCATCGCTGACATGGGCGCCTGAACCTCGACAACCTGTCCAGAGTATCCGCCCCGTCCGGCCGGAAGGGGGGGATCGGTCGGTCTTTCGCACGATGGTGAACAGACCTTGGACAGACTCTTGACACACTGTTTGATCCGTGGTGAAGTCCACCTCATGATCAACAACGCGGAGATCCGGATCACCGAGACGGGTCGCAGCCGGGCCGCTGCGATGGAGCGCTTCACGCGCGACCTCTGGAAGGCCCTCACCCCGTCGCTGATGCCCGACCCGCGTCGCCCCGGCTGGTCGGAGGGCTACCTCTTCGAGGTGTGCCAGGCCGGCATCTCGCGCCTGGCCGCCGATCCCCGTTCCCAGCCGATGGCGGCCCGTTCGCTCTTCACTGCCGCGCGATCGCTGATGAAGGCGCAGGATCAGCTGCGCGTCTCCCAGATCATCGACGCCCACTTCTCCCGCGCCCGCTCCTACTTCGACGCCGAGCGCGGCCCCACCGGTGCGGCCGGCTCCACCCCGCGCTGCGCCGCCCTCAACCGCAAGGGCAAGCCCTGCGGGCGCGAGCCGATCTGGGGCACGCCGTTCTGCGTGTCGCACACCGTGCGCCCGCGGGCGGCGGCCTAGCCCATCCGCGCGCCGCCGGCGGGGGTCCCGCGGCGGTGCCGGTCGTCTAATCTGGCGGCGATGGACGTCCGCCTCGCCGTGACCAGCAAGCGCGACTCGCGCGCCTACTCGGGCGCGGACGTCCCCGACGAGGTGGCGCGGCGCATCCTGGACGCGGGACGTCTGGTCGGAAGCGCACGCAACCGGCAGCCCTTCCGCTTCATCGTGGCCGAGGGCGAGGCGGTTCCGAGCGTCGCCGACGCGGTCTACGTGGCGGGCAACGTGCTCGACGCGGGCCTCGTGGTGGTGGTCGTGGTGAGCCCCGGCGGCAACCTGGTCGACTTCGACGCCGGACGCGCCGCCCAGAGCATGATGCTGGCCGGCTGGGCCGAGGGGATCACCTCGTGCCCCAACGGCATCTCCGACCCCGACGCGCTGGCGCGGGCGCTCGGCATCGAGCCCCCCGAGCGGGCGGTCGTGGTGATCTCCTTCGGGCCGCCCCGGCGCGCCCGCGACCCGGAGCGCCGCAGCCCCGAGGAGTGGAGCGCCCGCGCCAAGCGCCAGTCGCTCGACGCGATCGTCTCCCACGTGGCCACGGCGGCCGGATGAAGCTCGCCCGCAGCGGGCGCCTGGCGGCGCGCGGCCCCGGCGAGGCGGCGATCGGCCACGCCGACGCCAGCCTCCTCACCAAGCCCTCCGACCCCGAGTTCCTGCACAGCGACCCCTGGCGGGTGCTGCGCATCCTCGGCGAGTTCGTCGACGGCTTCGACGCCCTGGCGCGGGTCGGATCGGCCGTCTCGATCTTCGGCTCGGCGCGGACGGCGCCCGACAGCCCCCACTACGCCCTCGCCCGCGAGGTCGGCGGGATGCTGGCCGAGCGCGGCTTCGCCGTGATCACCGGAGGCGGGCCCGGGATCATGGAGGCCGCCAACCGGGGCGCCGCCGACAAGGGCGGGATCTCGGTGGGCTGCACGATCGAGCTGCCGCACGAGCAGGCGGTCAACGAGTACGTCAACCTCGCCATCGCCTTCCGCTACTTCTTCGTGCGCAAGACGATGTTCGTGAAGTACTCGGAGGCCTACATCTGCTTCCCGGGCGGCTTCGGAACCCTCGACGAGCTCTTCGAGTCGCTCACGCTGATCCAGACCGGCAAGGCCCTGAGCTTCCCGGTGATCCTCTGCGGCAGCTCGTACTGGGCGGGGCTGGTGCGCTGGATCCAGGCGCGCCTGCTCGAGGACGGCTACATCGGACGCGGTGACATGGACCTGATCCAGCTCTCGGATTCGGCGGAGGAGATCGTGCGGCTCGCGGTGGGCGACCAGGGCACATGACCGCGCGGGCCCTCCCCGGAGCCTCACCGCGTCGCGAGCGCCTCGAGCGCGAGCGCACCGCGTCGCGGCTCCGGCGTCAGGCCCGGCTCGAGTCGGAGGTCGTCGAGCAGCTCGAGCCCCTGCTCGGCCCCGCGGGGCGGCCGGTGGGGGAGACGGCGATGGCCCACTGGCGCCGCCGCCGCGTCGAGTCCTACCTCGCGCTGCCCCCGCTCGCGCGCGCCCGCCGCACCTGGATCTCGTGGGGGCCGCTGCGCCGCGCCGCGACGGTCCTCGCCCTCGCGCCCCTCTGGACCGTCGTCTGCCTGCCGCTGCGGATGCTGAGCCTCGCCTCCCTCGACGCCTCCCACGCCGGGGTCGCGGCCATCGCGGTGGCGGCCCCGGTCGCCGCCTTCGTGCCCCCGCGCTCCCGCGGCCGCTTCGCCGACCCGCTGCCCGAGCCCGGGCCGCCCTGGCGCGGCTCGCGCGCGGCGCTCGCCGCCACGCGCGGGATCGGCGGCCTCGCGGTGGTCGGGCTGCTCGCCGTCGGGGTCCTGGCGGCGCTCGGACCGGGGCCGGCGGCGCCGCCCGAGGGCCGGATGACGCCGGCCGCGCGCAGCGCCGACGTGATGCTGGTGCAGGGCGTCGTGGCCGCGGCATGCGGGCCTGCGGTCGTCGCGACGGTGCACCCGGCGGCGGCCGGGGTGTACACGGCCGACATCGCCGGCGGCGGCACCGCGCGC
>JAEMRL010000168.1 GCA_016463385.1 Thermoleophilia bacterium | reverse complement strand
TGCTGGTGGCGAAGCCGAAGTACTCGCCCGCGCGCAGCTGGGCGTTGAAGGTGTCACCGCCGAAGCCGGTGAGGAAGTCGAGGGCGACCGGCAGCACGACGGCGTACCCGAAGGCGACGCCGCCGAGGAAAAGGCCGGCCAGCCCCGAGACGATGGCGAGCATCACGCGGCGCGACTGATCGGCCACCGCGGGGATGACGAACGCGTACGCCTGGTAGAGCCAGATCGGCAGGGCGACGATCACCGCGGCCCAGAACGAGACCTTCAGGGTGGTGAAGAAGGGCTCGGTCGGCGACAGCGTGATCAGCTCGTAGTCGTCACCGGGCAGCGGCCAGGTGAGGAAGGTGATGAGCGAGTCGTGCATCGCGTACATGCCCGCGAACGCGACCACCAGGGCGAGCGCGCTGACGATCAGTCGCCGGCGCAGCTCGTCCAGGTGCTCGGTCACGTGCAGCCGGTCGTCGGACCGCGCGCGGCGCGGTCCGACGCGGAGGTTCACGGGCATGGAGGGGCTCCCCTCGCCGGTGCGGTGGCTAGACCGAGGCCGTGGCGCGGTGGTCCGCGGCGGCCTCGTCGGCACCCACCGGAGCGGGCTGTGCGGCGTCCTTGATGAGCTCCTCGGCGGTCGGCATCGGCTCGGCCGCGACGGCGTGGGTGACCGACGTGGTGGCGGGGTCGGGCTCGCCGGTGATGCCGCTCTTGAAGTCACGGATGCCCGAGCCGAGGTTGCGGCCGAGCTCCGGGAGGCGCTTGGGACCGAAGATCAGCAGGGCGATCGCGAGCACGATCATGATCTGGACGGGCGAGATGTCGAACACGGGGCGTGTTCCTCTCTGTCGGTGGGCGAAGGGTCCCCACGGACCGCCGTCAGGCGGCCCGTGGGGGAGGAGCGACGCGCTAGGAGGCGATGAAGCCGCTGGCGACCGCGAGGACCTGCTTCATGTTGCGGGCGGGGTCGAACGCGTTCGGGGCCGGGTTCTTGCCCACGATGTTCCGCATCCAGGCCGCGTGGCGGGCCTCGACGGAGTGGATCGCGAGGGCGGCCTCGATCACGGCGACCTGCTTCAGGCGCGGGCCCTGGCCGGCGTACGCCGAGACGCCCAGGTCCTCGACCGCGAGGGCCGTGGCCTGGAAGGACTTCTGCGACGCGGTGGTCGCGCCGAAGTCGAACGCCGGGCTGGCGACGGCCTTGGAGCCGAGCACCTTCTTGAGGGCGGCCACGTGGGCGGCCTCGTGGCCGTAGACGACGCGGGCGAACTGAGCGGTCTCACCGCGCAGGCCGGCCTTCGCGCGGGCCTCCTTGTAGAACGCCGTCTCGAGGTACTCGAGGGTCAGCGCGTAGTTGAGGATCGCGACGTCCTGCGACTTCGACGGAGCGCCCAGCGCGAGCGCGGGCAGACCGGCGAAGACGACGCCGCCGGCCACGAGGCTGCCGCCGCCGATGGCGGCCTTCTTGAAGAAGTCCGCGCGGGTTGCGGCGCCCTCGGGATCCACGGCGTACGCGGCCTCCTGGATGGCGCCGTCGGCATCGAGGTTCTCGAGGGTGATGATCTCTGACACGTGATTCCTCCACATGGCTTTCAGGGTGGGAACACACCCCGATACGCCCGCGGTGGGACATCGGATCACCGGACCGTCCGGCCGCGACCCCGGATGCCGGCGCCCGGCGGGCCGCGTGATCCGGGGTCGCGGCCGGCGCGTACTCACACGCCGACACCCACTCCAGTGCGGAGGTACGCGGTATGACGATGGAAACCAGCCGAGGGGAGTTCCTCTCCCTCGGCATGAAGGGCGGGCTCGCGCTCGTCGCCGGAGGCAGCCTGCTGGGCGTGGCCGCCGGCCCCGCCCTCGGACAGGCGAGCGGTGACGTCGCCATCGCCAAGCTGGCGGCGACCGCCGAGCTGCTGGCGATCGACGTCTACGGGCGCGCGATCGACACCGGCTTCTTCAAGGCGGACGTGCTCGCCTACATGGAGGCCGCCCGTCAGAACGAGCAGGACCACTACGACGCCCTCGCGGGCGTGCTCGGCACCGCCGCCCCGAAGGGCGTGAAGTTCCAGTACCCGGCCGGCACGTTCGCCTCGGCGAAGAGCATCGCCGCGACCGGCGTCGCCCTCGAAACCGCCTTCGTGGGCGCCTACCTCGGCGCCGTCGAGGCCCTCGAGAGCAACGACCTGAAGGCCGTCGCCGGCCAGATCGGCGCCAACGAGGCCCAGCACCTGACCACCTTCAAGCGGCTCGACGCCGGCGGCACCCTCGTGCCGAACCCGTCGTTCCCGGACAGCCTCACCGCCAAGCAGGCGACGGCCGCCGTGACCCCGTTCCTCGCATGAGCATGAACCCCGACCCCACGGAGGACCGCCCGGTGCAGACCAACCGCGCACAGTTCCTCGGCCGCGGCGCCAAGGGCGGTCTCGTCCTCGCCGTCGGCGGACTGGCCCTGGCCACCGCCGCCTGCGGTGACGACGACTCCGGCAGCGCCGCCTCGACCGCGATGAGCACGGCGGCCGACGCTCCCGTCGACGACGTCGCCATCGCCTCCCTCGCCGCCACGGCCGAGCTCCTGGCCATCGACTTCTACGGCATGGGAATCGACAGCGGCTTCTTCAAGGCCGACCAGCTCGCCTACATGAAGGCCGCGCAGCAGAACGAGCAGGACCACTACGACGCCCTCGCGAAGGTCCTCGGCGCGGACGCTCCGAAGGACCTGACCTTCACCTACCCCGAGGGGACCTTCGCCTCGGCGGAGAGCATCGCCACCACCGGCACGGCCCTCGAGACCGCGTTCGTGGGCGCCTACATGGGGGCGATCTCCGCGCTGTCGGACAACGGCCTGAAGAAGGTCGCCGCCCAGATCGGCGCCAACGAGGCCCAGCACCTGACGGTCCTCAAGTCCCTCGGCGCGGGCGGCTCGCTCGTCCCGAACCCGTCCCTGCCCGAGGTGCTGACCGCGGCGGAGGCCACCGCGGCGGTCACCCCCTTCCTGGGGTAGGCCTACCGCCGGCGCCCCGGCGCCACGGTCGCACCACGGAAGCCCCGCCCCGGCGGGGCTTCCGTGCGTGCGGAGGCTCAGTCGATGCCGGCCCGGGTGCGATCCGCGAGGCCGTGGGCGCGGGCCAGCTCGCGGCCGGTGCCCGCCCGGGTGGCCTCCGCGACGCGCAGGGGGTCGATCCCGGCCTCCAGCATGCGCTGACGCAGCTCGCCCTCGCGCGCCTGGCGGAAGAAGAGGATCGTGATCGCCCCGAAGGCCAGCAGGCAATGCAGGACCATCATCACCGTGCCGGCGTTGGCCTGGTCCTCGAGAGGCTCGATCCCCCACACCGCCGCCCCCGCGGCGTGCGACTCGTAGAAGGCCGTTCCGGAGAACCAGTAGACGTTGGCGATCGAGAGCCCGACGAACCAGACGCCGGTCATGTAGACGCTCTTGAGGCCGGTGTTGAACCACTCGGGAGCCGGCAGGGACTCGACGATCGGCCCCCACAGCAGCAGCCCGATCAGCAGGAACGAGCTCTGCTGCAGCACCCAGAGCCCGCGGTTCTCGAGCACCTCGTGGTGGAGGTCGGGCCACAGCCAGACGACCGTGCTGAGGGCCCACAGCGGGAAGGCCACCAGGGGGTGCTGGAGGTGCTCGATCACGCGCTGGGTCCCCGGCCGCAGGAGGTCCGTCACGAACGCGCGCGGCAGCCCGAGCAGCATCAGCAACGGGGCGACCGCCCCGATCAGCGTGTGCTGGAGCATGTGGGCCGTCAGCAGTCCCTGCTGCGCCACCCCCCCGAGCGGTGAGCAGACGGCGATCAGCACCACGGCGACGCCCGAGTGGAAGCTGAACTGTCGCAGGCCCGAGACCCCACCGACGCGGTGCACGCGCAGGGCGTAGAGGGCGGCCAGGATCAGCATGGCCGAGACCTCGACCGGCGGGATCGCCCAGAGCTCGCCGAGGTCCCTGCTGGCCCCCGCGGAGGGTCCGTGATGGCCGGTGCGGTAGGCGCCGCCGCTGCCGATCGCGCTCAGCGCGATCGCGAGGGCGAAGAAGCCGGCGACGGTCATGAGGTGGAGCGGGCGTCTCACCCGTCCGATGCTGCCACACTCACCGCCGCCGGGAGGGCCGTTCGTCAGGCCGCCCGGCAGTCGGGGCAGTGCCCCCGCAGCACGACATCGTGGCCGTCGATCGTGAAGTCCGACCGCGCCGCCGTCTGCTCGATCACGCTCTCGAGCCGCGGGTCCTCGAAGGGCCGCACCTCGCCGCACTCGACGCACACCAGGTGATGGTGGTGCTCGCCGCCCGGCAGCGCCGGCTCGTAGCGCGAGATCCCGCCGCCCAGGTCGAGCCGCTGCACCAGACCGAGGCTGACCAGCAGGTCGAGCACCCGGTAGACGCTCGCGATGCCGACCCGCCGACCGTCGCCGCGCAGCTGGTCGAAGATCTCCTGGGCCGACCGGCAGCAGGTCTGGCCGGCGAGCGACTCGATCACGGCCGTGCGCGCGCCGCCCGCGCGATGTCCCGCGGCGGCCACCAGCGCGGCGGCATGCTCGGCCCAGGCCTCGGTGCCGGCGGAGTGATCGTGGGCCCGGCGTATCATCGGTCACCATGGGAACGCCGGTCACCGAGACGATCTGGCGCCGCCTGAGCGCCGACGGCCTGCGCCGCACGCCCCAGCGCGAGGCGATCCTCGAGGCGCTCGGCGATTCGGGCGACGCCCTGCCCCTCGCCGTGCTGCTGGCGCGCAGCCGCCGCCGCCTGCCGGGGCTCGGCGAGCGCACGGCCGAGCGCACGGTCGCGCTGCTGGTGGAGAGCGGAGCCGTCGACGCGATCGCGCGCCCGGCCGGGGAGATCGTCTACCGGCTGTGCGGCCACGGCCACCACCATCACCTGGTCTGCAGCGCGTGCGGCGCGGTGGCCGAGCTCGGCGACTGCGACGTGGGCGACTGGGCCGACGACCAGGCCGCCCGCCAGGGCTTCCTGGTGCAGGGTCACGACGTCACGGTCCACGGGATCTGCGCCGCCTGCAGGTAGGGGGCGGGTGGCGCCGGCTCGTTCGTGGTGAGAAGCACTCTCGTCACTGTACGCCGCTCGAGGGGCGGACGGCCGCGCGAGGGACCACCGCCCCGCTCAGCGGGTGCGGCCGGCCCCGCGCCGGAGCGGCAGCAGCATCGCCAGCGCGGCCATGACGACGAGCGTCACCAGCGGTATCCGCACCGCCCAGGCCAGCGTCTGGGTGCCGCCGAGGCGCCGGAGGCGCCGGTGGGCGGCGCGGCGTACGAGTGCCACGACGAACGGAGATCTCAGCATCCCCCCATCATGACGCCGCCCTCGGACCCCATCGCGCGCGCCCGGGCTCAGTGGGCGTGATCGCCATGGTCGCCGTGGTCGTGGCGGTGGACGGGATCCATCACCAGCTCGCCCCCGCCGGGGAGCTCTCCGAGGACGAGCCCGAAGGTCTCCATCAGCGCCTCGCGGGTGAGGACATCCGCCGGCGGGCCCGACGCCACCACCCGGCCGGCGAGCAGCAGGGCCCGGTCGGCCGCGGCGGCGTCGCGGATGTCGTGCGTGCACATCACCACCGCCGCGCCGCGGGCGCGCTCCTGCGCGAGGGCGGTGAGGAGCAGCTCCCGCCCGGCGACGTCGAGCCCCGAGGTCGGCTCGTCGAGCACGATCAGGTCGGCCCGCCAGGCGAGCGCCTGGGCGATGTGGATCCTCTGGCGCTGGCCTCCCGAGAGCTCGGCGATCGGCTCGTCGGCCAGCGCGGCGGCGCCCATGCGCTCCATGCTCTCGTCGACCAGCAGCCGGTCCTGCCGCGTGATCCTGCCCAGCAGCCGGCGCTCGGCGAAGCGTCCCATCGTCACAACGTCGC
>JAEMRL010000167.1 GCA_016463385.1 Thermoleophilia bacterium | reverse complement strand
GAGCTCGGGGCCGCGGGGAGCGCGGACGGGGCTGAGCGGGCCGAGGGGGCCGGTAGGCTGAGGGGGTGCGCGGCAGCCCCCTGATCCTCCTCGACGCCGGTCTCGTGATCGCCTTCGCCGCCCTCGGGCGGCGCAGTCACGACGAAGGGGTGACGCTCGCGGGCGTGCTCGAGGTGGCCGCCCCCTTCCTGATCGCGCTGGGCGTGGGGTGGCTGGTGGCCCGCGCATGGAGGACGCCCGCCGCCCTCTCGACGGGCGCCGTCGTCTGGGCCGTGACCGTGGTCCTCGGCCTCGCCCTGCGCAACGCGGTCTTCGACCGCGGCGTCGCGGTCTCGTTCATGATCGTCGCCACGCTGACCCTCGGCGCGCTGCTGCTGGGCTGGCGCGCGGCGGCCCGCCTGTCTCCGGTCCGCCGCGCGCTCCCGCGCGCCTGATCGCGCCGCTAGAGCAGCTTCTGCAGACGCTCCGCCAGGGCACCGGCGTCAGGGACGAGGCCGTCGGGCGTGACCTTGTCGACCAGCTCGGGCAGGAGGGCGGCGAGACCCGAGGCGGCCTCGTCCTTCGAGACCCCGGCCTCGTCGGCCACCCGCTGGACCTCGTCGTCGCCGAGGGCCCCGCGCACCTGGTCCGCCGAGATCGCCTTGTTGTCGCCCGTGCCGATCCACGACGCGGCGACGTCGCCGAGCCCGCCCGCCTGGAACTTCTCGACCAGGCCCTGGAGCCCGGCGCCGGAGCCGCCCGCGCCGCCGCCACCGCCGATCATGCCGGCCACCGTCTCGACCATCTTCATGGCCTGGTCGTTGCCGCCGACCTTCCCGATCACCTGTCCGAGCACATCGTCCAGCAGGCCCATGCCGATCCCCCCGTGTCGTCCTCCGGTCGGGGCGATGCTATGACGCCAGACCTGTCCGGGGAACGGGGCCTGCGCGGCGGGTCAGGCGGGAGCGGGGCCCCCGGGGCGCCGCGCGGTGCCCGAGCGGTCGACCGGTGCGCCGGCCTCGGCGGCCATCGCCTCGATGAGCACGGCGGTGTCGACCGCGGCGGGCGTGTCGGTGTCGGTGGCCGAGTCGGCGACGAACCAGGCCTCGCGCGCGAAGTAGGCGAGGCGGGTGGCCGCATCGGGCCGGCCGGCGCTCTCGCGCGCCTGGGTCTCGAGGTAGTCGAGGATCTCCCGGCACTCCTTGCTGGTCCAGCCCCCGCCGCCACGCGGGTCGCGCTTGCGGGCGATGATCCACCAGGCCACCGCCAGGAGCGGGAGCTTGATGAGGATGAGGGCGGCGACGGTCCAGGCGGCCAGCGTCTCCGGGCTGCCGGCGTTGGCGGCGACCAGCCCCGCGTAGGTGCCCACGCTCAGCAGCGCGACCAGGCCGATCATCAGCCCCACCAGCAGCGTGGTGCGCAGATCGCCGTCGCGATCCGAGAAGGCGCGGGCGAAGAGGGACCGCCTCGGCGCCGTCGCTCTCAGGGTGTCGGCCACGGGTCGACGCTAGCAACCTTGGGCAGCCTCACGTCGTTCGGGTGGTGCCGGTCTCGTCCGATGGGTAGTTGTCGGCCGCACGCGGCGCGGATACACCAGGAGGCGATGCGATCCCGTTCCACGGGACGCGGCGTCCGTCGGCCGCTCCCGCTGCTCGTCCTCGGACTCGGCGCGGCCCTCTGCCTGCCCGCGGCCGCTCAGGCGGGCGCCCTCGCCCGGGCGCTCGACCACCTCGCCGCCCGGCAGGATCCGGCGGGGGGAGGCTTCGCGGTCGGCCCCGGGACGGATCCGACCTACACCGAGTGGGCGGCGCTCGCGGTGGCCGCCGCCGGCGAGGACACACGCCGCTGGCGCCGTGGCCGCGCGTCGCTGCGCGCGGCGCTGGTGCGGCCGATGGAGGGGACGACCCTCGCCGAGGTCGAGCGCGCGGCTGTGGCCCTCGCTGCGGCGGGGCTCGACCCGAGGGTGGCAACCGACCGCAACCTCGTGCGCGAGGTGCTTCAGGCGCAGCGCACCGACGGCACGATCGGCCCCGACCCCTCCACGACGGCGTGGGGGATCCTCGCCCTGACCTCGGGCGGCCTCGGGCGCGACTCGCGCGCGGTGAGCGACGCCGCCGAGGCGCTGCGGCGCATCCAGCGCCCGGACGGGGGCTGGGCCCTGAACGACGCGGATCCGCGCTCGGGGCCGAACACCACCGCGGCGGCGATCCAGGCGCTGATCGCGGCAGGCCACGACGCCGAGGGCTCCTTCACCCTGCGCCGGGCCCGCCTCTTCCTGCTGTCGGCCCAGAACGCCGACGGGGGCTTCCCCCCGGTGGTCGGCGGTCCGAGCACGGCCCTCACGACGGCCTGGGTCTCCCTGTCGATCCGGGCCCTGGGGGAGCGGGGCAGCCGGGCGCCGTGGGACCGGGCCGGCGGACCTCTCGCCTACCTGCGCTCCCTGCAGCGCCCCGACGGGGGCGTGCGCAACGCCGCCGAGGCGACGGAGGCCTCGGTGTGGGCCACCAGCCAGGCAGCCCTCGCCTTCTCGGGCAAATACCTGCCCCACCGGCGCCTGGTACCGCGCCCGGTGCCCCTGCGGGCGCCGTGGGTGGTGTCGCGCCCGCCGGTCCGTGCGGGCGGCCTCGTGCTGCGCTTCCGCGACGATCCCGGCGGCACCGGCGTGGATCCGGCGGCGGTGCGCCTGCGCGTCGCCGGCCGCGACGTCACCTCGCGCGCGGTCGTCACCTCGGCGGGGCTGCGCCTTCCCGGCTCCCTCGTGCCGCGCGGGAGGCCGACGGCGAGCCTGGTGCTCGCCGACCGGGCCGGGAACGGCCGGGCGATCCGCTGGCGGCTGATCGCGCCCCCTGATCGTTAACGGGCGAACGAGCTTGCGGGGCCGCCGGGCCTTTGCCACACTCGGTCGGTCGTCGCATCCGGATCACGCGAGGGGTCGCCAGATGGTCACGCTCACCCAGGACGCCAAGGACAAGCTGCGGAGCCTGATCGCCGCCGAGGGCTCAGAGGGCGCGGGCCTGCGCGTGCAGGTGGTCCCGGGAGGCTGCTCGGGCTTCGAGTACGACCTCTCGCTGACGGCGCCCGTCGAGGGTGACGAGATCGTGGACGGCGACGGCGTGCGGGTGATCATCGACCGCTTCAGCGTGCCCTACCTGCTCGGCGTCGAGCTCGACTACGAGGAGGGCTTCCAGGGCGCCGGGTTCCTGATCAACAACCCGAACGCCTCCGCGTCCTGCGGCTGCGGGAAGAGCTTCCAGGCCTGACCGCCGCCCGGCCGGGCCCGGGGGCCCGGTGTACTAGGAGCCGTAGTCGGCGGTGAGGATGGTGCTGGAGCAGTCGGCCCCGCTCGCCGCCCCCGCGCCCGCCCAGCGGAACGACGGGTTGAGCAGGTTGGCGCGGTGCCCCGGGCTCTGCAGCCACATGCGGACGGTCTGGGCGGCGACCTCGGGGCCGCAGCCGGGCACCATGGCGAGGTTCTCGCCGAGCGCGCGGCCCTTCGGGAACCCGGCGGCGATCAGGCGCGTCCAGAACGGCGAGCCGTCCCGGCCGGCGTGGTCGAGGATGCCCTGGCCGAGCAGGTAGCGGCTCTGCGCGCGGGCCGGGCGCTGGAGCGTCGCGATGGTGCGCAGCGGACGCCGGCCGCGCTCGGCGCGGACCCGGTTCATCTCGGCCAGGAGGGCCGACTCGATGCGCGGGGCGCTCACGCGGGCGCCCGCGCCGCCGTCGCCGGTGGCGGTGTCCGCGGCGGTCCCGAGCCCGGCGGGCACGAGGAGGGCCACGGCGGCGGCCGTCATGGCCATCGCTGATCTGCATCCATGCATTCACCCTGTGTATCGGCCGGACACCCCCGGAAGCTGAATACCCGCCGGGGGCGGGAGTAGTTTCCGCCCACCCTGCGAGGAGGCGTCAGTGAGCGAAGCGGTCATCGTCGGCGCGGTGCGTACCCCGATCGGCGCCTTCATGGGCGGGCTGGCCACGGTGCCGGCCACCCGGCTCGGCGCGATCGCGATCGCCGAGGCCGTGCGGCGCTCCGGCATCGCGCCCGGGTCGGTCGACGAGGTGCTGATGGGCAACGTGCTCTCGGCGGGCCTCGGCCAGAACCCCGCCCGCCAGTCGGCCCTCGGCGCCGGCATCCCGGAGACCGTGCCCGCGACGACGGTCAACAAGGTCTGCGGGTCGGGACTGAAGGCGGTGGCCCTCGCCGCGCAGGCGATCCGCGCCGGAGACGCCCGCGTCGTCGTGGCGGGCGGCATGGAGAACATGAGCGCGGCGCCTCACCTGCTGCCGGCGCTCCGGGCAGGGCAGCGGATGGGCGACGCCCCGATGATCGACTCGATGATCCGCGACGGGCTCTGGTGCGCCTCGTGCGACGTGCACATGGGCGTCACGGCCGAGAACGTCGCCGCCGAGGACGGTGTCTCGCGCGAGGACCAGGACGCCTTCGCCCTCGAGAGCCAGCGCCGCGCCGCGGCGGCGATCGCCGCCGGGGCCTTCGACGCGGAGATCGTGCCGGTCAGCGTCCCCGCGCGGCGGGGGGAGCCGGTCGAGGTGGCCCGCGACGAGCATCCCCGCCCCGACAGCACCGCCGAGGGCCTCGCCCGCCTGCGGCCCGCGTTCGCCCCCGACGGCACCGTCACCGCGGCGTCCTCGTCGGGCATCAACGACGGGGCCGCCGCCCTCGTGGTGATGGAGGCGGGCGCCGCACGGCTGGCGCGAGCGCCGGTGCTGGCCGTCATCCGCGGCTACGCGTCGGTCGGCGTGGCGCCGCGCGTGATGGGCCTCGGTCCTGTCGGCGCGGTGCAGGCCGCGCTCGACCGGGCCGGGGTCGCGCTCGCCGACGTCGGCGTGATCGAGCTCAACGAGGCCTTCGCCGCGCAGTCGCTGGCGGTCTCCCGCCGCCTCGGCCTCGATCCGGAGCGGGTCAACGTGCATGGGGGGGCGATCGCCCTCGGCCACCCGATCGGCGCCTCCGGGGCGCGGGTGCTGACGACCCTCCTGTACGCGATGGCGCGCGGCGAGCACCGGCTGGGGCTCGCCGCCCTCTGCATCGGTGGCGGCCAGGGCATCGCGATGGTCGTCGAGAGGCTCCCGGGGGAGTGATCGCGCACGCGCCACCCCCGCCGCCCGTGATCTCGGCCCCGGCGGTCGGATTCGGGCGCGTCGCCGTGCGGGTGGGGGACGGGACGCGCCGCCTCGAGGTGCAGGCCGACGGCCGCATCACCGCGCGGCTCACGGTGGCGCGTGGTCCCCGGCGCGTCTCGGTGCCCGTCCCGGTGGGCGTGGTTCCCGTCCGCGTCCGCGCGGTCGGCCCGGGGGGCGCGCGCTGGTCCGCCACCGTGAGGGTCAGGACGCTTCCACCCTCGGCGCGCCGCGCCGGCCGCGTACCCGGCTTCGTCGACCGCCGGCTGCAGGGCGACGTGGACCGTCTCGTCGCGGGCATGCCGGCCATCTCGGGCGTCTACGTGCAGCACCTGCTGACCGGCTGCGGGGCCTCGGCCAACGCGGACGCCCAGTTCCCGGCCGCCAGCACGCTGAAGGCGGCGATCCTGGTGGACGCCGTCCGCCGGGGACGCCAGGGGTCCCTCGGGTCGCTGCTCGACCGGATGGTGATCAGCTCCGACGACCGCGCGGCGAACGACGTGCTGGCAGCCCTCGGGGGCGGCTCGGGAACGACGGGCGCCGCGGGGGTCACCGACACCCTGCAGCGGCTCGGGCTCGGTCGTTCGCTGGTGCGCCGCCCCTACATCATCGAGGACGCGCGACGTGCGATCCCGATCGCCACCACCGCGAGCCCCGCCCTCTACACCAACTTCATCACCACCCCCTACGAGCTCGGCCGCCTGATGGTGGCGATCCACCGCGGCGCCGTGGGCAGGGGAGGGGTCGCCCGCCTCGGCATCGCCTCGGGCGTCGC
>JAEMRL010000518.1 GCA_016463385.1 Thermoleophilia bacterium | reverse complement strand
CCATCGTCTTCCAGCTCGCCCACTGCCTCGAGGAGGCGGAGTTCTCGAGCATCGAGTCGATGGGCCAGACGGGCCGGACCGAATGGGCGCGCCACCAGGTGGAGACCACGGTGGACTTCGCGCCGGGCAACCGGTTCCTCGCGTGGTACCTCGGCGGCCTGAACTTCCAGATCGAGCACCACCTGTTCACACGCGTCTGCCACATCCACTACCCCGACATCGCGCCGATCGTCCGCGAGACCTGCGCCGAGTACGGGGTCCGGTACCAGAGCCATGACACGGTGTGGAGCGCGGTCGCGTCGCACGCGCGCTGGCTGAAGCGGATGGGCGCGAAGGCCGACACCGGCCGCCGCGTGGCGGTCCTGCCCGGCTGAGCCTCCCCGCCACCCCGGCCGTCCCGCGCGGCCGGGGTGGCGTGACCGGCCGGGGCGGGAGCCGGCCGGAGATCGGTCACACTCGGGGCCGACCGACGAGGAGGCCGCAGATGAGCACCGACACCGACCCGACGATCGTCGCGGGCGCACCCGCGGCCGCGCCGGACCCCCCATCGCCGGAGCCGGAGGCGACCAGCGGGTCGACCTGGATCGCCGACGGGATCGTCGCCAAGGTCGCCGCCTCGGCCGCCCGCGAGGTGGACGGCGTGGAGGACCTGCGGAGCGCCAACCCGCGTCGCGGCTGGGTGCGCGCGTCCGAGCGCAGGCGCGGCGGGGCGAGCGTCCGCGTCGCGGACGGCGCCGCATCGATCGACATCCGCCTGGTGGTGCGCGACGGGGTCGCGATACCGCGCGTGGTCGATGAGGTGCGGGCCCGCGCCATCGACCGCGTGGAGTTCGCGACCGGGCTGACGGTGACGACGGTCGACGTGGGCGTGGTCGACGTGGTTCCGGCGCCCGTGCCCGTGGAGCCGGAGCGGGCGACCGGGGACGCGGGGCCCGTCCCGCCCGACGTGCCGGCGGGGCCGAGCTAGGAGACCGCGGGGGGGCAGCGCCGCGCGGCGCCGCCCCCCGGGCGATCAGGCGGTGACGGCGGGGAGGATCTGCCGGTTCACGGCCTTCACCATGGTGCAGGCGGTCGCGGTGCGCGTGAGGCGCGCCGTGCCGGTGCCCCCGCCCGTGCCCTCGGACGCCCCCGGGTCGGTGACGCTGACCCGGTTGCAGCGGCGCCCGGAGATGTCGGCGTCGAGGCGGACGTTGACGTGCAGCGTGCGGGTGCCCCCGGCCTTCAGGGAGCCGAGGGTCCAGACGACGTCGCCGCCGCGCAGGCGCGAGCCCGCCGGGACGCCGGTGAGCGACATGCCCTCGGGCAGGTCGTCCGTGACGGTGAGGTCGCGGAGCGCGGCCCCCGAGCGGTTGACGACGGTGATCGTGTAGCGCGCGCGCTGGCCGGCGCGGACCGACGCCGGGCCCTTCTTGGTGACGGTGAATCGCGGACCGGCCTGGGTCGGCGTGCGCGGGGCCGGCGTCGCGGGGCCGGCCCCGCGCACGCCGACCCAGGCCGGTC
>JAEMRL010000166.1 GCA_016463385.1 Thermoleophilia bacterium | reverse complement strand
CGGCTCGAGCGGGGAGGGGTGGCCACCGCGGCCCTACAGCACTCGATGCCCGACTGGATCGCCGACCGCCTCGTCGCCGCGCTCGGCGCGGAGGACGCCGTCGAGGTGATGCGGGCCGCGGCCGAGCCGGCCGAGTCGGCCGTGCGCTGGAATCCGCTGCGCGGGCCGCGCGCGAGCCTCGAGGCCGAGCTGCCCGAGGGCTGGACCGCCGACCCGCGGATGCCCCAGGCCTACGTCCTGCCGGGTGCCTTCGCCCTGGAGGAGTCGCGGTCGTGGGCGCGTGGCCTGGTGATGGGCCAGAGCCGGGCGTCGCAGCTGGTCTCCCACGTCGTCGATCCCCAGCCGGGGGAGAGGATCCTCGATCTCTGCGCGGCGCCGGGCGCCAAGGCCACCCACCTCGCCGCGCTGACCCGCGGGGCGGCCCGGATCACCGCCGTCGAGCTGCGCCCGGCCCGTGCCGAGGCGCTCCGTCAGCTCGCCCGGCGCATGGGCGCGGTGATCGAGGTCGTCGTGGGCGACGGCGTCGACGTGCCCCTCGAGGGGGGCTTCGACGCCGTCCTGGTCGATCCGCCGTGCACCGGCCTCGGCGTCCTCTCGTCGCGCCCGGATGCCCGCTGGCGCCGTCGCGAGGAGTCGCTCGAGCCGCTCACCCGTCTCCAGGCGGCGCTGCTCGGCCGGGCCCTGGAGCTGGTCCGCCCCGGTGGGCGGGTCGTCTACTCCACCTGCACGCTGATCGCGCCGGAGAACGAGGACGTCGTGAACGCCTCCGGCGCGCCGCTCGACGATCTCTCGCAGGCGTACCCCGACCTCGCCCACCCGCGCCTGCCGGGCGCCCTGCTGACGCTGCCGCACCGGCACGGCACCGACGGCTTCTTCATCGCCCGGCTCCGGCGGCCGGAGGGCTCGTGAGCGCCCCGGAGCTGCCCCGGGAGGGCGTCGTGCTGCCCTCGGTGATGTCGGCGGACATGCTCGCCCTCGGAGTGCAGCTCGACGCGCTGATCGCGGCGGGCGCCCGGGTGGCCCACGTGGACGTGATGGACGGGCACTTCGTGCCCAACCTGACCATCGGGCCGGACTTCACCCGCGCCGTCGCCGGGCCCTTCCACGCCGCGGGCGGGCTGGTGGACGTCCACCTGATGGTCTCGCGGCCCGGCGACATGATCCCGCTCTTCGCGCCGATGGCCGACGCCATCACGGTGCACGTGGAGGCCGATCCGCACCCGCACCGCCTGCTCGGGGCGATCCGCGAGGCGGGCTGCCGCGCCGGCCTGGCGCTGAACCCGGGAACGCCGGTCGAGCACGTCGCCGAGCTGGCGGCCGAGCTCGACTACGTGAACGTGCTCGCGGTGAATCCGGGCTTCGCCGGGCAGTCCTTCATCACCACCACGCCCGGCCGGATCGCCCGTCTGCGGGCGCTCCTGCCCGACCGGGTCGTCATCGAGGTGGACGGCGGCATCGGGCGGGCGACCCTGCCGGACGCCCGCGCGGCCGGGGCCGGGATGTTCGTCTCGGCCTCATCCATCTTCGGCGCTCCCGACCCGGTCGCCGCCTTCCGCGAGCTGGCCGGGCTGGCGGCGGGAGGGTGAGCGGGCCGGGGCCGCCCGCGTCGGCGGCCGAGCTCGCCGCGCTCGCGCGCGCCCGGGAGCTCGCGCTGCGCGGGCGGGGCCGCGTGAGCCCCAACCCCCTGGTCGGCGCGGTGATCCTCCGCGACGGCGAGACCATCGCCGAGGGCTGGCACGAGGGCCCCGGGCTGCCGCACGCCGAGGCCATGGCCCTCGCGGCGGCCGGCGACGCCGCCCGCGGCGCGACGGTGGTCTGCACCCTGGAGCCCTGTTCCCATCACGGACGCACGCCTCCCTGTTCCGACGCCCTGATCGCGGCCGGTGTGCGCCGGGTCGTGATCGGCGTCCTCGATCCCCTGGAGCGCGGGCGCGCGCAGGGCCGCGAGGTGCTCGCGGCGGCCGGCCTCGAGGTCGCGGTCGCGCCCGAGGCGGAGGGTCGCCTCTGCGCGGAGATGAACGCGCCGTTCGTCACCTGGGCCATGACCGGACTGCCCGAGGTGACGCTCAAGATGGCGACCAGCCTCGACGGCAAGATCGCGACCGCCTCCGGCGAGAGCCGCTGGATCTCGGGGACCGCGTCGCGGGCGCTGGTCCACCGCTGGCGGGCCGACAGCGACGCCGTGGCGGTCGGCATCGGGACGGCCCTCGCGGACGACCCCTCGCTGACCGCGCGCGACCTCGAGGGTCCGGTGCGCCAGCCCGCGCGGGTGGTCTTCGACGCCACGGCGCGCCTGCCGCTCGACTCCGTGCTGGTGTCGGGCGCGCACGGCGAGCACCCGGTGATCGTGCTGGCGTCCGAGGAGGCCCCCGCCGAGCGGGTCGCCGCCCTCACCGCCGCGGGGGTCGACGTCGTCCCTCTGGCGGGCGGCCCGGCCGAGCGGATCGCGGGCGGCCTCCGCGTGCTCGCCGACCTCGGCGTGCAGTCGGTCTTCGTGGAGGGCGGGGCCGGGCTCGCGGCCGCCCTCGTCGCGGCGGGCGCCGTCGACCGGATCGCCTGGTTCCTCGCGCCCATGCTGATCGGCGGCGCAGGCGCCCCCTCGGCCCTCGGGGGGGAGGGGGCCGCCACCCTCGCGCTGGCGCCGCGGCTGCGCGACCTGACCGCCGTGCGGGTGGGGGAGGACGTCCTCGTGAGCGGGCGCCTGCGCCCCCTTCCGGGTACGGTCTGAGACCGTGTTCACGGGGCTCATCGAAGAGGGTGGCAGCGTCGCCGGGATCCGCCCGTCGGACGGCGGCGCGCGGCTGGTCGTCTCGGCCGTGCTCGTGCTCGACGGCCTCGCCGTCGGCGACTCGGTGGCCGTGAACGGCACCTGCCTCACCGCCGTCGAGATCGGGCCCTCCGGCTTCGCGGTCGACTGCGTGGCCGAGACGCTGCGCCGCACGTCCCTCGGCGCGCTGGAGCCGGGCGACCGGGTCAACCTCGAGCGGCCCCTGCGGATCGGCGACCGCCTCGACGGCCACCTCGTGCAGGGGCACGTGGACGGAGTCGGGACGGTCCGCGCGGCCACCCCCGAGGGCGGGAGCACCGTCCTGGAGGTCTCCGCGCCCCCCGATCTGCTGCGGTACGTCGTCGAGAAGGGGAGCATCGCCGTCGACGGGGTCAGCCTGACCGTCGCGGGGCGGTCGGCCGACGCCTTCACGGTGGCACTGATACCGCACACCATGGCGGTGACCACGCTCGGGCCGCAGGCCCTCGGCCGCCCCGTGAACCTCGAGGTCGACGTGGTGGCAAAATACGTGGAGTCGCTGGCGGCGCCGTACGCCCCGCCGAGAGGGAGTGGGCAATGACGAGCACCGCAGTGAAGTTCGCCAGCATCGCCGAGGCCATCGACGAGATCCGGGCCGGGCGCATGGTCGTGATCCTCGACTCCGAGGACCGCGAGAACGAGGGCGACCTCGTCATGGCCGCCCAGTACGCGACCCCCGAGGCGATCAACTTCATGGCCACGCACGGTCGCGGGCTGATCTGCCTGGCCCTCACCGAGGCGCGGTGCGAGCAGCTGGGGCTGAGGCCCGTGGTGAAGCGCAACGAGGCGCGCAACGCGACCGCCTTCACGGAGCCCATCGAGGCCCGCCACGGCATCACGACGGGTATCTCGGCGCCCGACCGGTCCCGCACGATCATGGTCGCGATCGACCCGGACACCGGTCCCGAGGACCTCGTCAAGCCCGGCCACGTCTTCCCCCTGCGCGCGCAGTCGGGCGGCGTGCTGCGCCGGGCCGGCCACACGGAGGCGGCCGTCGACCTCGCACGGCTCGCGGGGCTGATCCCGGCCGGCGTGATCTGCGAGATCAGCAACCCCGACGGCACGATGGCCCGTGTGCCGGACCTGGTGCCCTACGCCGCCGAGCACGGCCTCAAGATGATCACCATCGCCCAGCTCATCGAGCACCGCCGCCACACCGAGCGCCTGATCGAGCGCGGCACCGCCGCCCGCCTTCCCACGGCCTTCGGCGAGTGGACCGCGGTCGGCTACCGGTCGATCCTCGACGGCAAGCACCACCTGGCCCTGGTGAAGGGCGACGTGCGCGGAGCCTCGGAGGTGCTGGTCCGCGTCCACTCCGAGTGCCTCACGGGAGACGTCTTCGGCTCGCAGCGCTGCGACTGCGGCGAACAGCTGCGGGCCGCGATGCGGACCATCGCCGAGGAGGGGACGGGCGTCCTGCTCTACATCGCCCAGGAGGGGCGGGGCATCGGGCTGCTCAACAAGCTGCGCGCGTACGAGCTGCAGGATCAGGGGATGGACACCGTCGAGGCGAACATCGCCCTCGGCTTCCCCCCGGACCTGCGCGACTACGGCATCGGGGCCCAGATCCTGGTCGACCTGGGGCTCACGACGATCCGCCTGCTGACCAACAACCCCAAGAAGATCGTGGGCCTCGGCGGCTACGGCTTGTCCGTCATCGACCGCGTGCCGATAGAGATGGAGCCGGTCGAGGACAACCTGGAGTACCTCCGCACGAAGAGGGACAAGATGGGTCACGTGCTCCACCACCAGGATCTGCGGTTCGACGAGGAGGGCGCCGACGCCCCCCCGGCCGGCGAGCCCGGCGGAGAGACCACCTGACATGGCCCGCACCGGTCCGTATCCGCCCGCGCCGCGTCTCGAGCACCCGGGCATCCGGGTGGCCGCGGTGGTGGCGGGCTTCCACCGCGACCTGAGCGAGAAGCTCCTGAACGGCGCCCACGAGCGCCTCCAGGAGGCCGGGCTGCCCGCCGGGCAGCTGGAGGACCACTGGGTCCCCGGAGCCTTCGAGCTGCCGCTGGCGGCCTGGTCGATGGCCCACCGGCGCCGCTACGCCGCGGTCATCGCCATCGGCGTCGTCATCCGCGGGGAGACGGCCCACTTCGACCACATCTGCAGCGCGACGGCCACCGGGCTGATGCGGGTCAACCTCGAGACCGGCATCCCGTGCACGTTCGGGGTGCTCACCTGCGAGAACCGCGAGCAGGCGGAGGCCCGGGCGGGCGGCGACAAGGGCAACGCGGGCATCGACGCCGCGGACGCGGCGATCGTGATGGTCAACATGCTGGCCGACTCCCGCTAGAGGCGGGGCGGCTCCCGGGACCGCTCTGGCGGCGCCCGGCCCGGCCTCCGCTAGGCGGCCTTGACCACCTTGCCGGCCTTGAGGCACCGGGTGCAGACGTAGACCCGAACCGGGGTCACGCCCTTGAGGATGCGGACCTTCTGGACGTTCACGTTGAAGCGCCGCGGGGTGGCGCGCATCGAGTGGCTCCGGTTGTTCCCGAACTTGGGCGCCTTGTTGCAGACGCTGCAGACCTTTGCCATCTCTCGTCGTCCTCGCTTGCGTAGTCCGTCGGTGTGAACGCACGGGGCGTCCGAGCGGCCCCGGATTATGCTCGTTCAATGGTCCCCAGCGCAACCACGATCGGCGCCTGGCCCCCGCCGACGCCCCCGCTGGGCTCCGGCCGGGGTGCCCCGTGGCCCTCCGTGCCGCCGCCGCGGGCGCCCGGACCGGCCCGCTGGACGGCCCCGATCGCCGAGCTGGAGGGCGTCGGGCCGGCGGTCGCGCGGCGGGCGGCGGGCCTCGGCATCGCGACGGTCGGCGACCTCCTCGAATACCTGCCGGTGCGCTACGAGGCCTTCGACCAGGACCTGCGCCCGGTCGCGAGCCTCCGCGCCGGCGAGGATGTGACCGTCCGGGTGCGCCTGGACGACATCGCGGTGCGCCCCACGCGCCGCCGCGGGCTGCGCCTCGTGCGCGCGCGGGTGCACGACGACAGCGGGCGGCTGGTGGCCACCTGGTTCAACCAGGAACACCTCGCCCGCATGCTCAGCCCGGGTGACGAGCTGCTGCTGCGTGGGCGCGTGGGGGGCGACGGGCGCCGCGAGATCTCGGTGCGCAGCCACGAGGTCCTGGGG
>JAEMRL010000165.1 GCA_016463385.1 Thermoleophilia bacterium | reverse complement strand
GGCCGGGGTCCAGGCCACGGTCAGCTCGGTCGCGCCCAGGGTGATCCGGTCGCCGGGCGCGAGGGCGGTCGGTCCGTCGGCGACGACGCCGTTCACGAGGGTCGCGCCCTCCGGCGAGAGGTCCTCGATCAGCAGCCGGGGGCCGTCCACGCGCACGCGTGCGTGGAGGTGGGCGACCCGGGGATCGGTGAGGACGATGTCCATCACCGGCCCCCGGCCGATCGTGGCCGAGGAGCCACGGAGCCCGAACCGGGCCCCGTGGTCCTGCCCTCCGGTCACGCGCAGGACGTCCACCGGCGCCGCCGGGGCCGCCATGCGCCGCCTACTCGGTGGAGATGTTCGGGTCGGCCTGCTGGGTGACCGGGTTGATCGCGATGAAGTGCTCGACGGGATCGTCGATCAGCGCCTCCAGCGCGTCGGCCGCGTCGTCCTGACCGCTCGATCGCAGCGCCTCGCGATAGGCGTCCAGCATCTCGACGACGTTGGCGACGTCCGACTCCTCGAGGGGGGCGAGGCTGACCTTCGCCGCCTTCGACAGCCGCCGGCGGACCGCGGCCTCGTCGAGGTTCCAGTCGGCGTTCTGGCGCACGTAGACGACGCCGCCGGTCATGCCGCTGCAGAGCCAGGGGCCCGGGTCGCCGAGCACGACGGCCCGTCCACCGGTCATGTACTCGAACGCGAAGCCCTTGCAGTTGGCGCGGGCCGCGAGCGTCCCGAGGCGGTCGTTCAGCGGCGCCGCCGGCTCGCCGCCCAGCACCATGTCGGCGCCCGACAGGCGGATGCCCGCCCGGGCGTCGGCGTTGCCCTGGATCAGGAACAGGCCGCGCTGGGCGCCGTAGGCGAAGCTCTTGCCCACGTGGCCGCCGACCCAGCCCCCGAGGGCGTTCTGGGCCTTCAGCACCTGGATGTCGCCGCCCAGGGCGCACTTGCCGACGCCGTCCTGGGCCCCGCCGAAGACGCGGATCCGCACGCCGTCGAGCGTGAAGGCCCCGAGGCCGCTGCCGACGGCGGCGCCCTTGGTGAAGGCCAGGTCGACGAGCGTCGGGCGGTGCCCGTTGCCGTTGGCGCCGTTGCGCCCGGAGGCGGTGACGTCGCCGTCTCCCACGTTGTTGCCGGTCGCGTCCTCGATCGCGGCGCCGTTGGTCGGCGACACGCCGGCGTCGGCCCCGTTGACCCAGGCGTTGTTGACGCCGGTCGTCGCGCGGGCGATCAGCCCGGCGAGGTCCGTGCCCAGGTTGCGGTCGGCGGCCGTCGTGGTCTCCTCCTCGACGGCCAGCGCCGAGCCCGCGGCCAGGCGCTCGGCCGCCACCTCCGGCGCCCGGTGGGGCGGCGGCGGGTGGAAGGGCCGGAAGAAGCGGGGGGTCCCGGCCGGGGCGGTGATGATCGACTCGCGGACCGGGGTGAGCAGGCTCGTCAGGTCGAGCCGGTCGTGGTGCGAGACCTGCACCAGGCGGTCGGCCTGGCCGACGAGCTCCTGGACGTCGGAGACGCCCATCTGCCCGGCGAGCTCCCTCAGGGCGGTGCCCATCTCGGTGAAGTACCGCACCAGGGTGTCCACCGAGGGGTCGAAGACGCGCGGCACGAAGCGCTTGAGACCGCGCTCGTGCGCCTCCTCCTCGTCCAGCTGCGTGGCGATGCCGACGTGACAGGTGTCGAGCTGGCAGCCGCGGCAGATGGTGCAGCCGATGGCGACCATCGCGGCGGTGCCGAAGCCCAGCCGGTTGGCGCCCATGCAGATCAGCTTGATGCAGTCCACGGCGCTGCGCAGGCCGCCGTCGGCCCAGATCTCGACCCGGTCGCGGATGCCCGCCTCGGTGAGCGCGTGGTGGGCGAGCACCGTGCCGATCTCGCAGGGCAGGCCGGCCCGGCGCAGGGCGTGCTGGCGCGCGGCGCCGGTGCCCCCGTCGTAGCCCGACATCGTGATGACGTCGGCGCCCGCCTTGGCGATGCCGATCGCGATGGTCCCGATGCCCGGGACGACGGGCACCTTGACGATGACCTTGGCGTGCGGGTTGGACGTCTTCAGCTCGTCGATGAGCTGGGCCAGGTCCTCGATCGAGTAGAGGTCGTGGTTGTTCGACGGGCTGATCAGGTCGGAGCCGACCTGGGCGTTACGCGCCTGGGCGATCGCCTGGGTCACCTTCGACCCCGGCAGGTGGCCGCCCTCGCCGGGCTTGGCGCCCTGGCCGATCTTGATCTCGACCCACTCGGACGAGTTGATCAGCAGCGCCGAGACGCCGAAGCGCCCACTGGCGATCTGCTGGCCGCGGTGCTTGGGGTAGCGCCCGTACATGTCCGGGATCTCGCCGCCCTCGCCGTTCATGCAGAGCATGTCGGCGCGCGACGCCGCCTCGGCGTACGACCGGAAGGCGACCTCGCCCTGGCTGCCGAAGCTCATGGAGCTGATCAGGAAGGGCAGCGTGTGCTCGCCCACCGTCGAGCTGACCCGCTCAGCCGGGATGCGGTCCTCGGGCGCGGCCAGCTGCGGCTGCACGGCGTGGCGCAGGGCCACGGGCTGCTCGTCCTCGAGCTTGTCGAGGGTCTCGGCGTACTCCGCGTACCCCCGCTCGGAGGTGGCGACCCGCGCGAGGGCCTTCCACACCTTGGGGTACATGCGCGGCAGCTTGACCTTGGAGGGGCTCTCCTCGCCGGCGCGGATCTGGCGCCCCTGCTCGGCGAGGGCGTCGAGGCCGTCGAGGCCGAGGCCCCGGCCGTCGGAGGCGCAGAAGCCCGGGATGGCGAGGATGTCGAGCACCTCGGGGGAGACCCCGATGGCCGACACGAGGCGGCCGTAGCCGCGCAGCTCGTGGATGCCGAGGGTGGAGAGCACCTTCTCCATGCCCTTCTGCAGGCCCTCGAGGACGTGGCTGGCGGCGGCCGACGGCTCCGGGGAGCCGTCCATCGCCTTCTCCATCATCGCGTAGGGGCAGAGCGCCTGGGCTCCGAACCCGAGCGCCACCATGACGTCGTGCACGTTGCGGATGCCGGCGGCCTGCAGCACGAGGCTGGCGTCACGGCGCCACGACGAGCCGTCCTCCTTGCGCGCGTCGCGCAGGGCGCGGTCGACCGCCGCGACGGCCAGGTGGGGGTCGCAGACGCGCTCGTCCGGGCCCGCTCCCAGGTCGTGCAGCACGATCAGCTCGGCCCCGGAGGTGACGGCGGCCACCGCGGCCTCTGCCAGGTGGCCGAGGTGCGCGCGGACGCTGCCGTCGGCGGCGAAGTGCAGGGGCAGCCGGGCGACGCGCCAGTCCCACGCGGCCAGCACGTCCTCCATGCAGGCCACGCCGGCTCCGACCGCGACACGGCGCAGCTCCGGCAGCGACAGCGTGGTAGCCCCGGGGCGCATGCCGCCGATGATCAGGGGCATGCGGAGCTCGCACCGCTGCGGCGGCTCCGGCTCGACGCCCTCGATCGGCGGACGCCGCCCGAGGACGACGCGGGTGGAGAAGTGCTCCACCTCGCGCTCGCGGTCGATGGCCGGGTTGGTGACGACGGCCACCGTCTCCTGGAAGTAGTCCGACAGCGGCATGGGCACCGGCATGAACGGCCCGAGCGGTCCGTCCCAGCCGAGCGAGCCGATCGGCTCCGCACCGCGGTCGGCGTGGAACTGCAGCTGCTGCTTGTCGCTCTCGATCCAGCCGGCCGAGGCCAGGAGGGTGTCGAGCTCGAGCTCGGGAGCCAGCAGGTCCTCGTCGGGGTACTCCTCGACGGCGACCGGCTCGAGGCCTCCCGCCAGGCGGGCGCGCGTCTCGGCGCTCGGCAGGGCTCCGCGGCTCTTGGCCCGCTGGTAGACCTCGCGCTGGACCTCCCAGTAGTCGAGCACCACGGGGGCGCCGTCCTCGCCGGTGACCAGGGCGACCTTCTCGCCCGGCGCCAGCGGCGCCGGGTCGCAGGTCAGGTCGGACACCGGGATGATCCCGGGCTCGGACGAGACGGCGTAGATGTCGGCGGTCTCCATCCACCAGAGCGGGCGCAGGCCCATCGCGTCCACCGCGAACACCATCTCGTCGGCCGCGCGGCAGGCGAGGCCGACGGGGCCCTGCGCGTAGGGGCCGAGCGCCTCGCGGTAGTGGACGTAGAGGTCCTGGAGCTTGGCCGGCAGGCGGTGCACCTCGCCGAGGATCGGCGGCAGCGCGAACTCGACGGCCTCGAGCAGCGAGAGCCCCTTCTCGAAGATCAGGCCCTCGAGGAGGCGGTTCAGGTCCTGGCTGTCGGAGCCGAGCTTGCTGGTCGGCAGGCCGAGCTGCTCGCTCTGCTCGCGGAGCTGGGCGATGGTGTTGATCTCGCCGTTGTGGCCGAGGATCGAGAAGGGCTGCACCCGGCTGAAGGTCGGGTAGGTGTTCGTCGAGTAGCGGTTGTGGGCGATGATCCGCGACGAGGCGAAGTCGGGCTCGGCCATCTCGGGGTAGAACCGCGCGATCACCTCGGGCTGGCCCTGCACCTTGTAGACGACGTCGTTCGCCGAGAACGAGGCGACGTGGCAGTCGAGCTCCTGCTCGATCTGGACCATCGCCCGATAGCAGTTGGTCGAGGCCGCGCCGCCCGGCTCCTTGGCCAGGCACGCCAGCTGCCAGAACACCGGCGGCGTCTCCGACGCGCGCGGGCCCAGGGCGCCCCGGTCGACCGTGCCCTCGCCGCTCCACAGCACGGTGAAGCCGTGCTCGCCGATGATGGCCTCGATCCGCGGCACCTGGACGTCGGCGTCCTCGGTGGTGTCGAAGAAGATGTGGGCCACCGTGAAGCGCCGGTCGTCGGCCGCGGCGGGATCGAGGCCCTCGGCCTCGAGGCGCCTCCGCCACGCGGGGCGGGGCAGGTCGACCAGGAGCCCGCTCCCGTCGCCCTCGCCGTCCACGCTCCCGGACCGGTGGACCATCATCTGGAGCGACGTCAGGGCCAGCTCCAGCATGCTCCTGCTCGGCGTGCCGTCGCGGGTCGCGAAGGCGGCGAGGGCGCACGCGTCGTGCTCGATCAGATCCGGGAGGCCGGCGGGCGGCGTGGTGGCGAACGGCGGGCGGACGGTCATGCACGGGCCTCTCGGTCGTGGGGCCTGCGAACACGCTGACGCCGGCCCACGACGGGACCGGCGTGCGAATCTCCAGTAAACCCGGCGGCAGCGGAATGGTCAACGCGCCCGAACCCGCCGCTCAAGTCCCCCGCGGGCCTGCCGAAGTCGCCCAGGATGAGCCGACCCGCCCTCAGTGACGCCGAGCTCGCCGTCGTCGCCGCCGTGGCCGGCCGCGAGGCCTGGACCGACCTGTCCGCGCCGCCCGAGGACCACCCCCCGCGCACGCTCGCGGAGGAGCTCGCCGTCGCCCGTTTCAGCGCCGCCGTGCCGGCCCGCCGCCGCAGGCGCTCGAGCGCCCTGCGCGCGCGCCTGGCCGTGGCGGTCCTGACCGTGGGCGTGCTCGGCGCCTGCTGGTGGGTCAGCCCCACCCGCACCGCGATCGGCCTGATGGGCGCGGGCCTCTTCAGCCTCGTCGCCTTCCGCCGCCGGGGGCGCGTGCGCGGCGGCGGCCTCCGCATGGGCGTGCGCTGACCGTCTGAGCCCGGCCGCGGCGCGCCCGCCTCACGCGGCGGTCTCGTCCCCCGCATCCGCGATCGGCGACGGACTCAGGCTCAGCCCGGGGGGCCGACCGCGCCGAGGCGCTCCCCGACGCCGAGCAGGTCGATGATGCGCAGGGCCGGGCCGTCGCCCGGCAGCGTCCGGAAGGACAGTCCCCGCGCGAGCGCGTCGCCCGCCGCGTCGATGAGGGTGCGGACGCCCGTGCTGCCCATGAAGGTCAGCTCGGAGAGGTCGACCTCGACGCCCCGCCGTGCGGCGTCGGCCGCGGCCGCCAGCGCGCGCGTCGCCGCGGGCGACTCGGCGAGGTCGAGCTCCCCCTCCATCGCGACGACGATCCAGCCCTCGCGCTCGGTGGTGCCGATCCTCAGGCCGGCCTCCGGCGCTCCCTTGCCAAGCTG
>JAEMRL010000164.1 GCA_016463385.1 Thermoleophilia bacterium | reverse complement strand
GTCGTCGGCGCGCTCTTTGGAGCGCTCGGCGTCGGCCTCGTGCGGGCCTTCATCCCGGCCTCGCCGCACCGCAGCCCCGCGAAGCTCGACATCCCGGGCGCCCTGCTGCTGTCGGCCGGCCTCATCCTGATCCTGGTCGGGCTCACCGAGGGGCGCTCGTGGGGCTGGCAGTCGGGCCGGCTGACGGGCACGATCGCCGCCGGCCTCGCGATCCTGCTCGTGTGGGGGTGGGTCGAGAGCCGCACCGCGCAGCCGATGGTCGACATGCGGATGCTCTCGCGCCGGCCGGTGCTGTTCACCAACCTGGCCGCGCTCTTCTGCGGCTTCACGATGTACGCGATCTTCACGGTGCTGCCGCTCTTCTCGCAGATGCCGCGCGGGCTTCCCGACGAGGCCGCGGCGCTGGTCGACTACGGCTTCGGGGCCTCGGTGACGGTCTCGGCGCTGTACTTGCTGCCCGGCGCCCTCGTGATGCTGCCGGCCGGTCCCTTCGGCGGCGTGCTGGGGCGCTGGTTCGGCTTCCGCCTGGCCCTGGCCATCGGCCTCCTCGTCACCGCCGCCGGGTCGGCGTCGCTCGCCGCCTTCCACGCCGAGCCGTGGCAGCTGATGCTCGGCTACGCGATCGGGGCGGGAGGCGTCGCCATCGCCTTCGGCGCGATGCCGAAGCTGATCGCCGATGCGGTCAGCCGTACCGAGACCGGCATCGCGACCGGCATGAACACCGTCGTGCGCACTGTGGGCAGCGTCATCGGCAGCCAGGTCGCCGTCACCCTGCTCGCCAGCACGACGATCGCCGGCACCGCGATCCCGTCGGAGACGGGCTTCAGCGCCTCACTGTGGCTCGGCGCCGGGGCGGCCCTGATCGCCGCCCTGCTCGCGCTCGGCATCTCCTCGCGCCGCGCGGCGCCGCAGGAGGTGCCCGCCACCTCACCGGGCTGAGCCCGGTGAGGTGGCGGGGACGGGTCACTCCGTCTCGGTCGCGACCACGGGCACGCCGATCGCCCGCGATGAGCCGACCGGCTCGAGGTCGAGCGGCACGCTGCCGCGCGTCTCGGGTGCGGGCAGGCTCGGCTCCACGCGCAGGATCCGCGCCGCCCAGACCGGCATCCACCAGTTCCACCGCCCGAGCACCGATACGAACGCCGGCAGCAGCAGGCTCCGCACCACCGTCGCGTCGAGCACGATCCCGACCGCGAGCGCCGTCGCGAACACCTTGATGTCGGTGCCCGGCGATCCGGCGAGCGCGATGAACGCCAGGAACAGGATCAGCGATCCGGCCGTCACCAGGCGCCCGGTGCGGGCGAGGCCCGCCACGACGGCCCGGTCGGTCGACCCGTCGCGGTCGTACTCCTCCCGCATCCGGCTGAGGATGAAGACCTCGTAGTCCATCGAGAGGCCGTAGAGGAACGCGAACACCATCAGCGGGATCCAGAACGTCAGCGTCCCGGTCGGCTCGATGCCGAAGATCGCCCCCGAGCCGTGGCCGTTCTGCCAGAAGATCACCATGAAGCCCCACACCGCGCCGATCGAGACGATGTTGAAGAGCACCGCCTTGAGGGGCAGCAGCAGCGATCGGAAGACCCGCGCGAGCATCACGTACGAGATCACCAGGATGAGCAGGACCACCCAGATGAAGTTGCCGTAGACGGCGTCGTTGAAGTCGGCGGCCCCGGGGGCCGCGCCCCCGACCAGGACCTCGCCGGGCAGCGGGTCCACCGCGCTGCGCACGGCGGCGACGTTGTCGGCGTCGTCCTCCTCCACCGGGAAGGCGTTGACGACGGCGGTGTCGTCGCGCCGCCACTGGGAGTCGGACGGCGCGATGGCGCCACGGACGCCCTCGACGGCCGCGATCGTCTCGGCGGTCGCGTCGGGGTCGCCGCCCACGACGGCGATGTCGTAGGGCGAGAGCGCCGCGGCGCCGATGCCCGAGGAGGTCAGCTGCTCGAGCGCCTCGCGGGCCGGTCCGGCCGAGGAGAGCGCCTCGGCGCGCGGGGCCCCGGTCGAGAACCCGAAGACCGGGATGAAGAGGGCGCCCAGGATCACCAGCGCGATGCCGCCCATGATCCAGCGGCGGCGCACGATCAGCCGGCCCCAGGGCACCCAGCCCTGGCCGGCGCTCGAGGTGCGCCGGCCGAGGCCGACCCGGTCGAGCCACGGCCCGATCGTCGCCAGGATCACCGGCAGGATCGTCACCGCCACCACGCAGCTGACCAGCGGGATCAGCAGCCCGCCGTAGCCGATGCTGCGCAGGAACGGCACGGGCAGCACGACCATCGCGATCAGCCCGATCGCGACCGCGATGCCGCTGAAGATCACGGCGCGCCCTGCGTGCTCCATCGCCTCGGCGACCGCGGCGTTCTTCTCCTTGCCGGCGGCCATCTCCTCGCGCCAGCGCATCACGATCAGCAGCGAGTAGTCGATGGCGACACCGAGGCCGATCAGCGAGATCAGGAACTGGACCACGATCGAGACCTCGGTGAACTCGGCCAGGGGCCACAGGAGCAGGAAGGTCGTCGGGATCGCGATCGCCGCCATCAGGAGCGGCACGAACGCCATCGCCGAGCCGAAGACGAAGAGCAGCACGATCAGCGCGCCGACCCCTCCGATCAGCGTCTCGACGAGCACGCTCGGCCCCGCCGACTCGTCGGTCGCCGTCGCGAGCACGTCGATCCCCGTGATGCGGATCGGTGCCCCCGCGACCGTCTGGCCCTCCGCGGCGCCCTCGGCGGCGGCGATCGCCACCTTGGCCGGCTCGAACGCGATCTCGCCGGGCGGGTACCAGATCACCCCGAAGGTCGTCCGGCCGTCCTCCGACACGAACACCCGGTCACCCGTGCTCGCGAAGTCGGCCGAGCGCGATCCGGGGATCGCGTCCGAGATCTTCCCGAAGGCGGCACCCAGCTCGTCGCGGATGCCCGGGCTGTCGACGGTGGTCCCCTCGGGCAGCTCGACCACGGGCACCAGCGGCCCGGACACCCGGTTGCCGCCGTTGCCGTAGCGCTGCTCGATCAGGTTGGCGGCCTCCGAGCTCTCGCGGCCCGGGAGCTGGAACTCGCTCGAGAGCGCGTCCACCGCGGGGGTGATCGATGCGAAGGCCGCGAACAGCACCACGACCCACGAGAGGACAACGGTGAGCTTGTGGGCGAGGACCCACTTGATGAGGGGCGTCACGAGACCTCCCGGTCACGATGCGTACGGATGTTCGGTCGAGAAGGCGAGCAGGCTACCTCAGGCCCCCGGCGGCGTCATAGGGGGTTAACCCCCGTGTGACCCTGAAGTGAAGCGCCCCGTCCGGCGACCCGGCTACAGTGGCCGACTCGGATGGCACGATCGATCAGACTCCGCCGCTGGCAGCGGTCCGCGCTCGAATCGTTCCAGGCCCGTGGCGGCCCCGACTTCCTCGCCGTGGCGACGCCGGGAGCGGGCAAGACCACCTTCGCCCTCGCCGCCGCGCGCCAGCACCTCGGCGAGCATCCCCGCCGGCGCCTGCTGGTGGTCGCCCCGACCCAGCACCTCAAGACGCAGTGGGCCGACGCGGCCGAGGTGCTCGACCTGCACCTGGAGCCCTCGTGGCAGGCCTCCGACGGGCGCCTTCCGGCCGACGTCCACGGCATGGTCACCACCTACCAGCAGGTCGCCTCCAGCACGGCGGCCCTGGCGCCGCTCGCCCGCGACGCCTTCGTGATCCTCGACGAGGCCCACCACTCCGGTGAGGAGCGCGCATGGGGCGACTCGGTGCGCGCGGCCTTCGGCGGCGCCGCGGTGCGGCTCAGCCTCTCGGGTACGCCCTTCCGCTCGGACACCCGGGCGATCCCGTTCGTGCGCTACGACGACGACGGCCTGGCCCAGGCCGACGTCGAGTACGGCTATGGCGACGCCCTCTCCGACGGCGGCGTGGTGCGCCCGGTGCGCTTCCCGCGCACCGACGGCCAGATGGAGTGGGTCGCCGCCGACGGCACCTACGCCACCGCCTCCTTCCAGGACTCCCTCGACCCCGTGGCCGCCGCCCAGCGGCTGCGCACCGCCCTGTCGGTCGAGGGGGAATGGCTCCCCGACGTCCTCAGCCGCGCCCACGAGCGCCTGCTCGACGTCCGCCGAACGCACCCGGCCGCCGGCGGGATGGTGATCGCGATCGACCAGGACCACGCCCGCGGCATCGCCGCGCTGCTGCGCCGGCGGGTCGGCGTGGATCCGGTGCTCGTGGTCTCCGAGGACGCGGGCGCCTCGCAGCGCATCGCCGACTTCGGGCGCGGCGACCGGCCCTGGATCGTCGCCGTGAGGATGCTCTCGGAGGGAGTGGACATCCCGCGCCTGCGCGTCGGGGTGTTCGCCACGACGACGACCACCGAGCTCTTCTTCCGCCAGGCCGTCGGCCGGCTGGTGCGCTGGACCCGGGGGCTCGGCCCGCAGCCGAGCCACATGTTCATCCCCGACGACCCGCGTCTGCGCGGCCACGCCTTCGCCATCGCCGAGCAGCGCCGCCACAGCCTCCGCAAGGAGGACGGCACCGAGGCCGAGCCCGGCGAGCTCGAGGAGCGCGAGATCGAGCGCGCCGAGCCCGACGACCAGATGTCTCTGTTCGCCGCGATCTCGGCGGTCGCCGTCGGTTCGGCCTCCGACCACCCGCCCGAGGGGTTCACGGGGCTGGCGGCCGAGGCGGGGGAGGTCGCGGAGGAGGACCTGTTCATGGAGCTCGCGCCCGCCCCGCCGCTCGAGGCCCTTCCTCCGCCGGGCTCCGCCGAGGAGGCCACCCTCCGCCCGCGCGAGCGCCGTCGCCGCCTCCGCGATGCGAACGCCGCGATCGTGCGGCACATCTGCCGCATCACCGGGATGTCCCACTCCCAGGTGAACGCCGAGCTCAACCGACGGGTCGGAATCGAGCGCATCGGCGAGGCCACGATCGCGCAGCTCGAGCGCCGGCGCGACCAGGCCTCCCGCTGGCTCGCCGCGGCGTGAGCGACCCGCGGGACCGGCATCGCCGGTCCCGCGGCCGGTCCGGTCCCTACCGCTTCACGCGGAAGGTGTAGCTGACCTGCTGGTGGTGGCCGTCGGCCGTGACGATCTTCACCTTCACGGTGTAGCGGCCGACCTTGTCGTTCCTGGTCGCGATCCGCACCTGGCGGGCGTTCTTCGCGTTCAGCTTCCCCGACTTCGCGTAGTCGGTCCCCGCGAGGAGGACGTCGACGCTCTCGACCTCCTGCAGGGGCTCGCCGAAGTTGAGGACGACCGTCTTCGGCATGTGCTTCACCACCGCGCCCTTGGCCGGGCCGCTCGAGACGAGATCGGTGTGGGCGAGCGCGGGGACGGCGGCCGTCGCGACGGCGCCCGCGGCGAGCAGGGTGATCATCGTGCGGCGTGCACGCATGTGGGACCTCCATGGTGTCGGGTGCGGGCCGGCGGAGCGCCGGCCCGTGGAATGCGTCAGGCCGCCGCCGCCGGAGGCCCTCGCGCCCATGCGCCGGCGAGCCGCGGACCGCGTGGGACCCGCCGGGCCTCGATCCGCGCGGTGGGCCGGTGCCGTCGGGCCGATGCCATGGGTGCGAGGGCCCGGCGCACGGCGCGGGCGACACCCTGCGCCGCCAGCAGCAGCCTCTCGGCGTGGGCCAGCAGCACCGTCAGGACCACCGCCGCTCCGCCGTGCGCGATCAGCGCGGCTACGCCAAGGAGCTCCGGGCGGTGGTGCACCCCGAGGCCGAACGCCCATGGGGCCGCGGTCATCGCGACGTGGAGCACCACCTGGAGCGCGACCAGGCGCAGGAGGATCTCGGCCGCCGGCCGGCGCCGCCACGGCCCCGGGTCACGGCGGCAGGTGAGCACGACCAGAGCCGCCATCGATCCCCAGATCAGGGGGGCGGCGGGCACGAGCCGCAGCTCGTCGCCCGTCACCGCGTGCGCGCCCAGCGTGGCGATGAGGGCCGCGGCCAGTATCAGGAGGCGCCGCGTCAGCGCGGCGTGATGCCCGGAGATCACGGCCT
>JAEMRL010000163.1 GCA_016463385.1 Thermoleophilia bacterium | reverse complement strand
CGCCGGCAAGGTGGTCGCCTGGCGCGACTTCGTCACCTCCAGCCCGACGCCGGTGTCGATGGTGCCCACGCGTACGCCCGCGCCGCGGACGCCGAAGGTGCTCCAGGCCGCCGGGACGCGGATCGCCGCGAGGCCCCAGTCGCCCGAGCCGGCGTCCGGGAAGGGGGTGGAGTCGGCCTCGGCGGCGTCGGTCAGCACGACGGGCGCATCGAGGTCGACCGTCTCCACCGCCGGGTCGGCGGCCACGGCGCGCACCTCGTCCGGGGTTCCGCGGAAGGCGACCGCGTTGATCAGCCAGAAGGCCCGCACGGGGGCGTCGATCCCCTCCATGAGGGGCTCCTGCGCGGCGTCGGCGGTGCGCTGGAGCGCCCGCAGCAGCGCCTGGGGCCGGCCGGCGTAGGCCTCGCCGTCGACCTGGCGGGCCAGGGTGGCGATGACCGCGATCCGGTCGGTGGGCGCCGCCGCGTCGAGGCGGTCCTGCAGCGCGGGCGTGGGGGCCGCGGCGGCCGCGGGGGCGAGCGCCGCGGCGGTGGCGGCTGATGTGATCGCGACGAGGGCCCTGGCGATGCGGCGTCCATGCCGGCCCCTCGGGCTGAACCGGCCCGAGATCATTCGAATCCATTCCGTTGGATCGCTCCGTGCAGCCCTCTTTTCGGCATCCCGGGGGGTCGTCTTGACCGTCGTGGGCGGGTCTGCCCGGGCTCGCTACGATGCAGCGGTGCCCGTCTTCCTCTGTCCGCGCTGCGCCTACCGCGAGAGCAGCAGTGAGCGCAACGTGCGACACCAGCCGCGAGGCTGCTCGCGCTGCGGCTTCGGCTTCTCGTTCGAGCTGCTCGAGGACTACTACGCCAGCCCCAAGACGGCGCTGATCGTCTGCGACAAGGAGCTCCGCGTGCTGGTCGCCGGCCACTCCGCCTTCGCGGTCACCGGGTTCGACGAGGGCGAGCTGATCGGGCAGGACGTGATGCAGGTGCTCGGCCTCGGGGGCTTCGCGGACGGCGACCCGATCGCCCGCAGTCTCGAGTGGGGCGTGCGCGTGCTCAACGTGTCGTGCACCTACCACTTCAACGGCTCGCCCGACGAGATCGCGGCGACCGCCGACTTCTTCCCCGCCTACGACGACGACGGCGGCCTGCTGGTGGCGCTCACCCCGAAGACGGCGGTGCCGTCCCAGTAGTCTCGGGGCCGGGAACGATCGGCGACGGGGGGAACCGATGGAGCGGCGGCGGCTGGGCGGGACGGACCTCGAGCTCTCGGTGATCGGGCTCGGCACGTGGGTCTTCGGCGGGCGATGGGGCGGGGCCGACGACGAGGCATCCCTCGCGGCGTGCCACGCGGCGCTGGACGCGGGCGTCAACTGGATCGACACGGCCGACATCTACGGCCAGGGCCGCGCCGAGCGCATCGTCGGCAGGGCGGTGCGCGAGCGCCGTGACGAGGTGATCGTGGCCTCCAAGGGCGGCGTCGCGTGGGAGACGGGCCCGCCCCTGACGATCTGGCGCGAGGCGTCGGCCGAGTACCTCACAATGTCGTGCGACCGCAGCCTCCAGGCGCTCGGGCTCGACCACATCGACCTCTTCCAGGTCCACTGGCCGGTGGCCGGCGTGCCGGCCGAGGAGACCATCGGAGCGCTCCTCGCGCTCCGCGACGCGGGAAAGATCCGGGCGATCGGCGTGTCGAACTACCACCTCTCCGACCTCGAGGCGGCCGGCGCCGTGGCGCAGATCGACTCCTACCAGCCCGGGTACCACCTGATGCGCCGCGACATCGAGGCGGCTGAGCTGCCCTGGTGCGCGGCGCACGGGACCGGGGTGATCGCCTACGGACCGCTCGCCCACGGCCTGCTGACCGGGAAGATGACGGCCGAGACCACCTTCGGGGCCGACGACTGGCGCGCGAGCAGCGAGCTCTTCGCCGACGACTCCTTCGCCGAGCGGATCGCCGTCGTGGGCGAGCTCGAGGAGATCGCCCGCCAGGCCGGCCGCCCCGGCGGCGTCGCCGAGCTCGCGGTCGCGTGGGTGCTGCGGCGCCCCGAGGTGACCGCCGCGATCGTGGGCGCCCGCTCGCCCGAGCAGGCCGTCCGCAACGCGGCCCTCGCCGGTGCCCCTCTCAGCGCCGACGAGGACGCGGCGATCGAGGCGGTGCTCGCGCGCCACCCGGCCGCCTCGCGCCCCTACGGCCACGGCGAGCCGCCGGATCCCTCTGCGGACGCCTGACGCCAGGGCTAAGGTGGGGCATGGCCACGGCTGAGCCACAGCGCAGGCGCAGCGACGCCCGCAGGCCGGCGTCGCGGCCCCTCGCGCCCACACCCGGATCCCTGGGGCGCCCCGATCCGGAGGGCGTGATGCGCTCGCTGGAGATCGCGGTCGATTCGGCTCGGCGCGGCCGCCGGGCGATCACGCTGGTCGCCCTCGAGGTGCCCGAGTCGATCGACGAGCCGGCGCTCGCGCGCATCGCGACGTCGGTGCGCAGCACGGTCCGCGACAGCGACGGCCTCTGGCGCGACGGCGAGCGCACGCTCCTGCTGGCGCTCACCGACGCCGACGGCCCCAACTCCGAGCCGGCACTGGCCCGTCTGCGGCTGCGGCTGCGGTCGGAGGGGTTCGGTTCGGTGCTGATGGGTCGCGCGGCCGCCGCACCGGGTATCTCCGCTCCAGACCTCCTGGCCCTCGCCCGCGAGGACAAGCGGGTCATCTCCTACGGATCACCGGATTGAGGGAGTCGGAGTGAAGGTCGCGATCGTCGGATCGAACGGGCTCATCGGGGCCGCCCTGGCCCGCGCGCTGGTCGCGCGCGGCGACTCGGTGGTCGCGCTCTCGCGCAGCGGCGCGGCCGGCATCGGCGGCGCGCTCGACATGCGCTGGGATCCCGCCGAGGGCCCGCCGCCGCCCGCCGCCCTCGACGGCGCCGACGCGGTGGTCAACCTGGCCGGCGTGCCGATCGGCGGCAAGCGCTGGACCGCCGATCGCAAGCGGGAGATCCGCGAGAGCCGCACCCTCACGACGCGTCTGATCGTGGACGCCCTGGCGCAGGAGGGCGCGCCGCCGGTGCTCGTCAACGGCAGCGCCGTGGGCTACTACGGCACCACCGAGGACACGGTGGACGAGACCTCACCGGCCGGATCCGACTTCCTCGCCGAGACCTGCGTCGCCTGGGAGCGCGAGGCGATCCGGGCCACCGAGCACGGGGTGCGCGTGGTGCTCGCGCGTACCGGCATCGTGCTGGCGCGCGACGGCGGCGCCCTGCCCCAGATGGCGCTGCCGGTGAAGCTCTTCGCCGGCGGGCCGATCGGCGGCGGCCGACAGTGGATCCCCTGGATCCACATCGACGACGAGGTCGGCCTGCTGCTGCTGGCCCTCGACTCCCCCGACCTCTCGGGCCCGCTGAACGGCAGCGCCCCCGAGCCCGCGCGCCAGCGCGACTTCGTGAAGGCGCTCGGATCGGCTCTCGGCCGTCCCGCGATCCTTCCGACCCCCGCCTTCCCGCTGCGCCTGGCGATGGGGGAGATGGCCACCCTCGCCCTCGAGGGCCAGCGCGCCGTCCCCGCGGTGGCCCTGGCCGCCGGCTACGAGTACGTCCACCCCGAGCTCGAGGCGGCCCTGCGGGCGATCTACGCCTGAGCGTCGTCCTGCGGGAAGAGCACGCTCAGCTCGGCCTGCACCTTGAGCCAGTTCTCGCGGACGAAGGTCTGCGACACCATGTAGCGCGCTCCCGGCAGCGACCGCGCCACCCGCAGCGTCTCCTCGTCGCCCCGCTCCTCGAGCTTCTCCACGAGGTCCTTGTACTCCCCGAGCGTCTGCGCCATCTCGTAGTGCTTCATGGCGATCTCGTCGAGCAGGCGGTACACGGGGGCGAACGGATCGCCCGAGGATGCGGTGCTCACGGGGCGCGCCTCAGGGGTCGGAGGGAGGGCGCGCCGATGCTACCGTAGGCACCGGTTCCGGGGGATTAGCTCAGCTGGGAGAGCGCCGCCTTTGCAAGGCGGAGGTCGTCGGTTCGATCCCGTCATCCTCCATCTGTTCGACGGCCCGGGAGGCCCGAGATCCGTCGCATTGCGGACCCCGGGCCGGTCCCGATCAGGTGCGCGGCTCCCAGCGCATCGAGCGGCGGGCGAGCACGATCGCGAGGACCGTCCACGCGGAGACCACGGCGAGGGGCCCCGCGGCCTGGCCCCAGGTGTCGGCGAGCGACAGCGTCGTCTCCTCCGCGCCGGGTCCGTCGAGGCCGAACCAGCCGATCCTCACCAGGTCCGACATGGCCGCCCCGGGGGTCAGCGACAGGCTCTCGCGAAGCCATCCGGCCATGTCGGGGATCGTGCCGGTCAGCGGGCCCACGGACGCCAGGAGGATGATCGGCAGACTGGTCAGCTGGGCGGCCTCGGCGTTGCGGGTCCACGCCGCCGTCCAGTACGCGAACGCGGTGAACATGACGAGGGTCAGCACGACGAGCACGGGGTAGAGCACCGGGTTCAGCGGGAGCGGCTGGTCGACGGCGGCCGCGACCGGGACGGCGATCGCGCTGAGGGCCAGCGCCACGACGACCCCCGGCAGCGCGATGCTCGCGAGCAACTCGGTGTCGCGCGATTCGCCGGCCCGTATGCGCTTGAGCACGAGCTCGTCGCGGCGGCTCACGAACTGGGCGAGCACGTTGTAGTAGACCGGGAAGAGCGCGACGACGAGGGTCATCGTGACGATGGCGCTCGCGCCCACGCCCGGGGAGCCGCGCTCGCCGGTGAACAGCAGCGCGAGCGGCAGCAGCGGCAGGATTCCCGCGTAGGCGAACGCGAGCTTGTTGCGCGAGAGCAGGACGGCGTTCCAGCGCGCCAGGCTCGCGGTGCGTCGGACCGAGAAGCGATCGGCGAGCGTGGTCATCGAAGGGCTCCTTCCCTGAGGTTCGGTGCGTCGAGGGGCGAGAGGCCGGCAGGGTCGCGACCGTCGGCGATCGCGAGGAACACGGTCTCGAGACTCGGGCTGCGGGCGTCGAGATCGTCGAGCCTGACGTCGTTGTGCGAGGCCCACGCCAGCAGGTCGGACAACGAGACCTGGAGCGCGTCGGTCACCAGGTTCGCGCGCCCGTTCTCCCGGGTGACGCCGCGGACGGCGGCCAGGTCGTCCGGGATGTCGGGCACGTCGGCGAAGCTGATCGTCGCGGGATACCCCGCGGCGATCTCGGTGGGCGCCCCCGATCGGACGATCCTCCCGGCGTGCATGATCGCGATCCCGTCGGCGTACGCCTCCGCCTCCTCCAGGTAGTGAGTGGTGACGAGCACCGTCGCGCCGCGCTCGCGCATGTCGGACACCACGCGCCACACGTCGCGCCGGCTCTCGGGGTCGAGGCCGGTGGTGGGCTCGTCGAGGATCACCAGCTCCGGCGTGCCCATCAGGGTGCTGGCGAGGTCCACGCGGCGGGTCTCGCCGCCGGACAGCGCGAGCATGCGCACGTCCGCCCGCTCCTCGAGCGAGAGCAGGGCGAGCATCTCGTCGACCGGCCGCGGGGACGTGAGGGTGGCGCTCCACAGGCGGAGCGTCTCGCGCACCGTCAGGTCGCCCGAGAAGCCGCTGCGCTGGAGGAGGACCCCGGTGCGGGGACGCAGGGCGGCGCGGTCGGCGACAGGGTGGAGCCCCAGCACGCTGACCTCGCCGTCGGTCGCCGTGGCCAGGCCCTCGATCACCTCGAGCGTCGAGGTCTTGCCGGCGCCGTTGGTGCCGAGCAGCGCGGTGATCGATCCGGTGGGGACGTCGAGATCGACGTCGCGGACCGCCTCGAACGCGGAGGGGCCCCGCCCGTAGCTGCGGCGCAGCCCGCGGACGCGCACCGCGGGGTCGGAGGTCATCGCTGACGGTCGTCGTGTCATGTCGGGTGCTCCTTCGTGAGCCATGCGGTGGAGCGATGACGGTACGAACCGTATCGTCTCGTGTCAAGACGCTCCGTCTCGTCTCGTTATACTCCCCGCCATGCCGCCCCCCGCGCCCGATCCCTC
>JAEMRL010000517.1 GCA_016463385.1 Thermoleophilia bacterium | reverse complement strand
GCGGCGACATCCTGGTGCACCACCCCTACGACGACTTCCACACCAGCGTCGAGCGCTTCGTGGAGCAGGCGGTGGAGGACCCCAACGTCCTCGCCATCAAGCAGACCGTCTACCGCACCAGCGGCGACTCGCCGATCGTCCCGGCGCTGATGCGCGCCGCCGAGCAGGGCAAGCAGACCGTCTGCCTGGTCGAGGTGCAGGCCCGCTTCGACGAGGAACGCAACATCCAGTGGGCGCGGGCCCTGGAGCGCGCGGGCGCGCACGTCGTCTACGGGCTCTCCGGCCTCAAGACGCACGCCAAGCTCTGCCTGGTGGTGCGGCGCGAGGGCGACCGCGTGCGGCGCTACGTCCACATCGGGACGGGCAACTACAACCCCTCGACGGCCCGGCTCTACACCGACCTCGGCATCTTCACCTGCCGCGAGGACATCGCCGAGGACGTCGCCGACCTCTTCAACCACCTCACCGGCTTCGCCCGGCCGCCGATGTACCGCCGCACGCTGGTGGCCCCGGTGCACCTGCGCGACGGCATCATCCGCGAGATCGAGAGGGCGATCGAGGCGCACTCGCCCGCCTCGCCCTCGCGGGTCGTGATGAAGCTGAACTCGATCATCGACGGGCCGATCATCGCCGCGATCTACCGCGCCTCCCAGGCCGGCGTGCCGGTCGACCTGATCGTGCGCGGTATCACCGGCCTGCGGCCGGGCATACCCGGCGTCAGCGACAACGTGCGCGTCATCTCGATCGTCGGCCGCTTCCTCGAGCACGCCCGCGTGTTCGCCTTCACGGTGGACGGCGAGACGCGCTACTGGATCGGATCGGCCGACATGATGGCCCGCAACCTCGACAACCGGGTCGAGCTCGTCGCCCCGGTTGACGACCCGCAGGGGTGCGACGAGATCGGGGCGCTGATCGACCTCCAGATGGCCGACACCGCCCTCGCGTGGGAGCTCGGGCCCGACGCGATCTGGCGGCGGCTCGAGCCGGCCCCGGGTGAGGCCCCGCTCAACTCGCAGGACGCCCTGATGGAGCACGCGAGTCGTCAGGCCGCCCGCTCGGGCTGATCCGGGCCGGGCCCGTTCCGTCGGCCTCCGTCCCGAAGGTCAGGTATCGTGGATCCCGTGAGCACCGACAACCCGACGTGGACCCCGCCCGCGAAGCCCAGCTTCAACTCGCCGGCCGCCGACCTCAACCAGCTGCGCAACGAGGCCAAGCGGATCGCCGAGTCGGCTCCCGGCCAGCCGGTCCACAAGGCGGTCCTGGAGCGCGCCCGCGCCCTCGCGGTCGCCATCGAGCACGACCTCGGACTGCCGGAGGCCGCGGACGGCCTCTCGTACGCCGACCTCGCCGTCCTGCTCTCCCAGTCGAAATAGGGCCGGGCCGGCGGGAGCCGATGCGCGGACGGCCCCCGCGGGGGCTAGTGCGAGGAGTCGAGGAAGAGGCGGGCCACCACGCCGTAGTCGGCGTCGGGGTCCACGCTCCGCAGCAGCTCGCGGGCGTGCGCCATCGCCTCGGG
>JAEMRL010000162.1:2456-6008 GCA_016463385.1 Thermoleophilia bacterium | reverse complement strand
AGGGGAAGAGTCGTGAAGGTCCGTGCATCCGTGAAGCCGATCTGCGAGAAGTGCCGCGTCATCAAGCGGCACGGCAAGCTCCTCGTCATCTGCCAGAACGCCCGACACAAGCAGACCCAGGGCTGATGGCGCGCATCGCCGGAGTGAACATCCCCCGCGAGAAGCGGGTCGAGATCGGGCTCACGTACGTCTTCGGGATCGGCCGTCCCACGGCCAACAAGATCCTCGAGGCGACGGGCATCAACCGCGACACCTACGTGCGGGATCTGACCGAGGAAGAGGTCGGCCGCCTGCGCGACGTCATCGAGAAGACGCTCATCGTCGAGGGTGACCTCCGGCGCGAGCGCTCGAACGACATGAAGCGCCTGATGGAGATCGGTTGCTACCGCGGCCTGCGCCACCGGCGCGGCCTCCCGGTGCGCGGCCAGCGCACGAGGACCAACGCGCGTACGCGCAAGGGCCCCAAGCGCACCGTCAGCAAGCAGCGCAAGGGCTAAGGGCCGAGAACCCCAGACAGGACCGAGGAGCGCGTTGGCACGCCAGAAGGTGACCCGTGGCCGCACACGTCGGCGCACGCGAAAGAACATCCCCGTGGGCAACGCCCACATCAAGACGTCGTTCAACAACACGATCGTGACCCTGACCGACAAGCAGGGCAACGTGATCGCGTGGGAGACGGCCGGCTCGGCGGGCTTCAAGGGCTCGCGCAAGAGCACTCCGTTCGCCGCCCAGGTCACCGCCGACTCGGCAGCGCGCAAGGGGATGGAGCACGGGCTCCAGAAGGTGGACGTCTTCGTGAAGGGCCCCGGTTCGGGCCGCGAGACCGCCATCCGCTCCCTGCAGGCCGCCGGCATCGAGGTCGCCTCGGTGACCGACGTCTCGCCGGTGCCCCACAACGGATGCCGCCCCCGCAAGCGGCGGCGGGTCTAGCCATGGCGCGCTACACCGGACCGCAGGTCAAGCAGTCGCGTCGTGAGGGCGTCGCCCTCACCGACAAGGCGCAGAAGTACCTCGACCGCCGCCCCTACCCCCCGGGGGAGCACGGGCGCGGCCGCATCCGCCAGAGCGAGTACCTCCTGCAGCTGCGCGAGAAGCAGAAGACCCGCCGCTTCTACGGCGTGCTCGAGAAGCAGTTCCGGCGCTACTACGCCAAGGCGAGCCGCCAGCCGGGCATCACCGGCGAGAACCTTCTGCGGATGCTCGAGATGCGTCTCGACAACGTCGTCTACCGCCTCGGCTTCGCGGCCACGCGCCGTCAGTCGCGGCAGCTCGTGAACCACGGCCACTTCCGCGTGAACGGGAAGAAGGTCGACATCCCGAGCTACCAGGTGAAGCCCGACGACATCATCACCCTGAAGCAGGGCTCGAACGCCGAGGGCGTCGTGCGTGCGGCGACCGAGCTGGTCGCGGCCGTCGCCCCCTGGCTCCAGGCGGACTACGACGCGCTCAACGGGAAGGTCCTCAAGGCCCCCGAGCGCTCCGAGATCGACACCCCCGTGAGCGAGCAGCTCATCGTGGAGCTCTACTCGAAGTAAACGGCCCGGGCCGGTCGCGATGGCAGTCGTCCGTGACGCGCGGACGACACGCCGATGCGCCGGCCCACGGACCGCGTCAGTACCACGATCCGGCGGATGCCGGAGAAGAGAGATCACGTGCTCGACATCCAGTCGCCCCGCATGACCTACGAGCCCATCAGCGAGCTGGTGGGACGCTTCGAGGTCGAGCCGCTCGACCGCGGCTTCGGCCACACGTTCGGCAACAGCCTCCGTCGCGTGCTGCTCTCGTCGCTCGAGGGCGCCGCCGTCACCTCGGTCCGCATCGAGGGCGTGCAGCACGAGTTCACCACGATCCCCGGCCTGCGCGAGGACGTCACCGACGTCATCCTCAACCTGCGCGAGCTGGTCTGCCGCCTCCACGGTGAGGTCGGCGAGATCGAGGTCGAGCTCTCCAAGGTCGGCCCCGGCCCCGTCACGGCCGCCGACATCTCGGCGCCGGCGGACCTCGAGATCCTGAACCCGGAGCTCGAGATCGGGAACCTCGAGGCCGGTCACCGCCTCGACATGGTGCTCATGATCGCCCGCGGCCGCGGCTACGTGGCGGCCGAGCAGAACAAGGGCCCGGGCACCACGATCGGCGTCATCCCGGTCGACTCCAACTTCTCGCCGGTCCTCCGGGTCCGGTACGAGATCAGCGCCGCGCGCGTGGGTCAGCGCACGGACTACGACAAGCTGACCCTCGAGATCCAGACCGACGGCAGCGTGGACCCCCGCGCCGCCCTGTCGGAGGCCGCGGAGACGCTCATCGGCCGCCTGGCCATCTTCGCCGACCCGGACAGCACCAAGCTGCTCGGTGAGCCGGTCGTCGAGGAGCCGCCGCCCGGCGGCGGCATGCACGACATCATGATCGAGGAGCTGGAGCTCGGAGTGCGCTCCTACAACTGCCTCAAGCGGGTGGGAGTCGAGACCATCGGCGACCTGATCTCGAAGACGGAGGCCGAGCTCTCGGCCATTCCGAACTTCGGAAAGAAGAGCATCGAAGAGGTCAAGGAGAACCTCGCTGCGCACGGCCTCGGCCTTCGCAGCGACGAGGACTGAGTCCTCTTCAGACCGGGAGACCACCGTGCGCCACCGTAATCAAGGACCCAAGCTCAACCGGAGCCCCTCGCACCGGAAGGCGCTGGCATCGAACCTCGCCACCGCCCTTCTGACGCACGGCCGCATCCAGACGACCGAAGCCAAGGCCCGCCTCGCGCGGGGCGTCGCCGAGAAGGCGATCACCCTGGCCAAGGAGAACACGCTGCACTCGCGCCGGCAGGCGATCGCCCTGCTGCGCAACAAGGACATCACGTACCGCCTGTTCGACGTGATCGGCCCCGCGTTCAGCGACGTCCAGGGTGGCTACACCCGCGTCCTGAAGCTCGGCCCGCGTCAGGGCGACGCGGCGCCGATGGTGCTGCTCGAGCTGTCCAAGGACGTCGAGGCCGCGCCCGCGCGCTGATCAGGTGAGCCGCCGCGTCCTCCGGCTGGATCTGGAGTACGACGGCGCGCAGTTCTCCGGCTGGGCCGCCCAGCCGGGATTGAGGACCGTCGAGGGCACGCTCTCGGCGGTCCTCGGCATTCTGCTGCGCGAGCCGGTGCAGCTGGTCGTGGCCGGCCGCACCGACGCGGGCGTCCACGCGTCGGGGCAGGTGGCGAGCCTGACGACCGCCACCGGCCTCGCTCCCTCCCGCGTCCTCCGCGGCCTGGCGGGCCTGCTGCCGCCCGATCTGTCGGTGTCGGCGGTCTCCGAGGCACCGCCCGGCTTCGACGCCCGTCGCGACGCACGTGCCCGCCGCTACGAGTACCGGGTGCTGTGCGGACCCCCGTCGGCGCTTCGGCGCGGCCGGGTGCTGCACCACTTCGGCCGCCTCGACCGGGGTGCGATGGACGCCGCAGCCGCACTGCTCGTCGGCACGCACGACCTGCGCGCCTTCACGCCCACGCGCACCGAGCACGTCTTCTTCGACCGCACCGTCACGATCTGCGAATGGCGGGAGCGCGGCGACGAGCTCGT
>JAEMRL010000162.1:0-2356 GCA_016463385.1 Thermoleophilia bacterium | reverse complement strand
TCTTCGACCGCACCGTCACGATCTGCGAATGGCGGGAGCGCGGCGACGAGCTCGTTCTGGAGATCGAGGCCGACGCATTCCTGCGCCACATGGTGCGCGTGGTCGTCGGCACGCTGCTGCTCGTGGGCCGGGGCCTATGGAGCCCCGAGCGCGTGCGCCCGCTCCTGGAGGGCGCTCCACGTGGCGCGGCCGGGCCGACCGCTCCGGCCCACCCGCTGACCCTGGTCGGGGTCCGCTATGACGAGCCGGCCGGCGGCTCGCGTCCGCCCGGGGTCTAGCGGACCGCGAACGGCGCGGGGATGCCCCGGTGGTGGTCGGAGGAGCCGACCGCGATGTCGCGGCCGGTCCGCGACGCCCGGCGGGCTGCGTCGTTGAGCATCCGCTTGGTGTCGGAGCTCGGCGAGGCCTCGTTGCGCCAGAGGATCATCAGCCGCGGGCCGTGCCACTTCCAGCGCATCGTCTGCAGCAGCCCGGGGGTCTCGCCGCCGCCCGTGAGCTGGTTCCAGCCGGATCCGCGGGCCTCGAAGCTCTCGAACATGCGGCCGTTGAGGTAACGCGCGGAGGCCGGGCTCGGCGTGTTGTTGGCGACCATGTAGGCGCTCGGGCCGAGCGCCTCCCGCATCGCCTTGCTGGCACGCGTGACGCCGCGGTCCCAGGAGGTCCCGCGCCCGCCGATCCCGAGCGACCAGACCCGGTCGCCCCACACGTCGAGGAACACCCCGCTGAAGAGCCGGCCGTCGCCGATGACCTGCGTCTTCACGAACCGGGTGACGTACTGGGCCCACGTCCCGGTGAAGCCGCGGTAGGTCGCCCGCGGGGCGGTGTCGCGCATGTCGAGCAGGGTCGTACCCGGCCAGTTCGAGCGGCCGCCGGGGTAGAGCCAGCGGCTCGGGAAGGCCCCGCCGTACAGGCGCGTCTCGAGCGGGCCGAGCGACCGGTCCGGGTGGTCGAGGGCGTTGACGTAGGCGAGCACGATCGCGCCCTTGCGCCTCCAGGAGAGGACCCGCGCCGGGTCGCGAAGGCGCATGTCCATCGTGACCACGATCACGTTGCCCGGCCGTGCGTACGCATCGACGCGCGCGTCGGGCGTCGAGGAGTAGGAGACGATCGCCGCCGGGGCCGCAGCCGCCCGCGGAGCGAGGGCGGCGGCGCCGAGTGCGAGGATCGCACCTGCCGTCAGGAGCGCGGCCAGGAACCGCGTCCGGAGAACCGTACCGGGCACGCGGGCGACGTTACCCGGTCGTCCCGGCCCCGCCAAGCGCTTCGGTCGGACCGCGGCGTGGGATGGTCCTGGCGCGTTGCGCTGTCGTGCGGATCCGCGTGCGCATCGCCAGCAGCGCCGGTCGCGAGCGCCAGAGCCGCAGCGCGGCGGCGCCCATCACGCCACGAGGCAGGGCGACGGTGACCAGGCCGACCTGGGGCACGCTCGACACGGCCTGCTTGTAGGGCCAGTCGAACTTACCGAAGTCGATCTCCTCGGCGCCCGCGGCCACCAGGTGGTCCATCGCGGCGAGCATCGACATCCACCCGCCGCCCGAGATACCCGACTCCGGGTCCCAGTTGCCGCGGAACATGACCGCGCCGGAGCCCTCCCGCAGGGCCAGGTCGAAGGCGATCAGCGTGCCGTTGGCGCGCACCCGGGTCAGCGTCGCCTGGCCGCTCCGCAGCCCGGTGACGGCCTCGCGCACGTAGCGGCGGCCGGCGGGGTGCGTCACCTCCGACGAGTCGCCGCGGACGCGCCACACCCGCTCGGTGAGGTCGAGCGCCTCGTCCAGCCCGGCGACGATCTCGTCCGCGTCGACGGCGGTCGTGATCTCCAGCGCCCGGCCGGCGCGCTCGGCCACGCGGATGCGGTTGCGGTTGGCCTTGCGCCGCTTGCCGAGCGGCGGCGGGTCGGCCGTGCGGAACCGGTGCCGGTTCTCGCCCTGGGCGACCACGAGCGCCTTCGGCATCGTTCCGCGCAGGGCGGCGATGGTCGGGCTCCCCTCCGCGAGGTCCTCGAGCACCACCAGGTCGCAGGGGATCTCGGCGATCGCCGCCGCCAGCGCGTCCCGGGCCGCGGGCACCGCCGGGTCGATGAGGATGTCCGGGTCGAACCAGTGGGAGCTGTTACCGAGGTGGCGGAGCGCCGTCGGGCCGCCGGGGAAGCGCTCGATCATCAGGGGCGCCGCGCCCACCAGGCGCCCCTCGGTCCTGGCGGTCAGGATCATGGCCTCGCGGCTGTCGCGGGTGGCGCCGAAGGCGTACCACCAGGCGCGCAGCCAGCTCGCGCGGCGCAACGGGTCGGGGCACCCCTGGAGCGCGATGAGCACATCCCATTCCGGGGCGAGGTCGACCAGGTCGTCGACCGTGACGG
>JAEMRL010000516.1 GCA_016463385.1 Thermoleophilia bacterium | reverse complement strand
CGCCTCCCCGGTCGCCGACCTCACCCCGCGCGAGCGCGAGGTGCTCTCGCTGATGGCGGAGGGGCGCTCGAACGCCGCGATCGCCGGGCAGTTGGTGGTCAGCGACGGCGCGGTGGAGAAGCACATCTCCAACATCTTCGGAAAGCTGGGCCTCGGCTCGGCCGACGGCGGTCACCGCCGCGTGCTGGCGGTGCTGGCATATCTCGGAAGCGGATAGGGGGAGTCGGGATGGCGGAGATGGCGAGCGGGACCTTCGTGCTGCCCACCTGGGAGGAGGACGCCTTCGACGAGGCGCCCGGGGCGGTGCTGAAGCGGGTCCGCAACACCAAGGACTTCTCGGGCGGCTTCGCCGGATCGAGCGCGTCCGAGCTGCTGATCGTGCAGTCCGAGGGCGGAGGGGCGGCGTACGTCGGCCTCGAGCGGGCCTCGGGAGATCTCGGCGGCCACGAGGGGACGTTCGTGCTGCACCACGACGCGACGTCGTGGAGCGGGGCGACGACCGCGATCGCGACGATCGTGCCGGGCTCGGGCACCGGTGGGCTCGAGGGCCTCACCGGCCGGATGGAGATCCAGCGCCACGAGGACGGCAGCCACACCTACGTGCTGGAGTACGAACTCCCGGGCTGAGGGCGGGTCAGGGGCCGAGCTGCGCGACGCGCCGGCCGAAGGCGGTCGCCTGGGGCCAGTAGTCGTCGAGGTGGCTGAGGGAGACCCCTCCGCGGGAGCCCGAGGAGTGCGCCATCCAGCCGCCCCCGAGCGCGATCCCGGTGTGGGAGATGGAGCCGCGGGGGCTCGCCGGCCCCTTCGCGCCGAAGAAGACCAGGTCGCCGGGCGCGAGCGCGGCGACGGGCGAGCGCTCGGCGGGGCGCTCGAAGGCCATCGCGTCGGCGGTGCGTCCCAGCAGCCCGGAGCCGAGCGACATCTGGCTCGGGCCGGTGCTGCCCTTGAAGGCCCACCAGACCAGCCCCGAGCAGTCGAAGCCGCCGTGGCCCTGGGCGCCCCAGGGGGAGCGGACGCCCGGCCAGTCGCCGCCCCAGACGTAGGGCTGGCCGACCTGCCAGAGCGCGGCCTGCACCACCGCGAGCCGCTGGGCGCTCATCGCGGGCAGGCGGATGTCGCGGTACCGCGCGAGCCGGGCGCGCTGCCACGACCCGACGGCCCGGGCCCGGTCGAGCATGAACACCAGGTCGGCGAGCCGCATGGTCTCGGCGCGGGACCGCTCGCGGGCGTCGCGCGAGGAGGGCTGGTTGTAGACGAACCCGAGCTCCCGGGAGAGGATCTCGGCCGCGGCGCTCCTCGGCAGGCGCAGCGCGCCGCCGCCCTCCACGGAGATCCGCGAGATCCCGCGGATCTCGGGCTGCAGGCCGAGCGCCCGGATCACGAGCAGGCGCGCGGTCCAGACGGTCAGCGGCGCGGCGGGGTCGGGGCTCGCCGCCGGCCGTCCCGCGAGGATGCCGAGCGCGCGATCGAGGTCCCCGCGGGTGGCGTCGCGCGAGAGGTCGGCGCCGGCCAGCTCGGGC
>JAEMRL010000161.1:4833-6043 GCA_016463385.1 Thermoleophilia bacterium | reverse complement strand
CCCTCGGTCTCACCGGTGAGCGTGTAGGCGCTCCCGCAGTACTTCACGCAGACCCCGCACGAGCCGTTCTTGCAGTCGAGGCGCACCAGGTCCATGCCCGCCCCGCCGATCTGCGCGATCCACGAGGCATGGCGGGCGGCGTACTCCTCGGCCTCGGCCGCCAGCGCCGCCCGCGCCTCGTCGGTCCAGCCGTCGCGCAGCGCGGTGGCGAACGGCTCGGGCGGGTCCGGGACGGAGCGGAAGCGCTCCGTCCAGGCGTCGATCTCCGCCTGCCAGTCCCGCGTCAATCCTCGACGAAGTCCACGACCGGGGCGCGGTCGATGAGCCCGGCCTCGTGCCCGCGGCGCAGCAGCTCGGCCACGGCGGCCTTGCCGTCGTCGCCGTAGTCGAGGGTGCGGTCGTTGACGTACATGCCCACGAAGCGGTCGGCCAGCCCGCGGTCGAGGCCGCGGCCGAAGCCCTCGGCGTAGGCGAGCGCCGCCTGGCGGTGCTCGAGGCCGTAGGCGATCGAGTCGCGCAGGATGCGCGACAGGCGGGGCATCGTGTCGCCCTCGTCCAGGTCGCGCCGCACGGCGTTGCCGCCGAGCGGCAGCGGCAGGCCGCCGGTCAGCTCGTGCCACCACTCGCCGAGGTCGATGATCGAGCGCAGGCCCTGGGTCTGGTAGGTCAGCTGGCCCTCGTGGATCACGAGGCCCGCGTCCACCTCGCCCGCCTCGACCACGTCGAGGATCCGGTCGAACGGCACGATCACCGGATCGGCGATGCGGCCGACGGCGAGCTGCAGCTCGAGGAAGGCGCTGGTCAGCACGCCGGGGATCGCCACCCGCAGGTTCGGCAGCTCGGCGGGCTCGATCGTCGCCTCGTCGCGCACCACGACCATCGGGCCGTACTGCTCGCCCATCGAGGCGCCGTGCGGCAGCAGCCGGTACCTGTCGGAGAGGTAGGCGTAGGCGTGGATCGAGACCGCGGTGACCTCGAGTCGCCCCTCCTTGGCCCAGTCGTTGAGCGTCTCGATGTCGCGCAGCACGTGCTCGAACCGGAAGCCGTCCGTCGGGATCAGCTCGTCGGCCAGGGCGTGGAACATGAAGGCGTCATCGGGGTCCGGGCTGTGCCCGAGACGGATCAGGCGGTCGGGCACGCAGGCTCCTCCGGCGGGTGGACGTACTCGTGGATCCTAGCCCGGCCGCGGCCGGTCACTCGTCCCTGCCGC